>NZ_JBWKYF010000040.1:0-59562 GCF_059423605.1 Variovorax sp. GW460-12-1-14-LB1 | reverse complement strand
AGCGAAATCAAGGAGGAGGGGCGAAGCCCCGGGGGACATTCGCGGAGGGAAGTACCCGGTGGCCTGCGCACGCGCCCTGAACCACTGCGCAAAAAAATGCCGCCCCCGCACAGCCTCCTCCAGCTCATCTGGCTCGCCTCCCCCGCCCTGCCTGTGGGAGGCTTCTCGTACTCCGAAGGCGTCGAGGCCGCGGTCGAATGGGCCGGCATCCATTCCGAAGCCAGCGCCACCGAGTGGCTCTCCGACCAGCTGCACCTGAGCTTCGCGCGCGGCGACCTCGCCCTGGCCGCCCAGGCGATCACTGCCTGGCGCGCGAACGACGCACAACGCATACGCACCCTCAACGACTGGGTGCTGCACACCCGCGAATCCGCCGAGTTCTTCCTGCAGACCGAGCAGATGGGCCGCTCCTTCGTCGAGTGGCTGAAGCTGCACCATGCCGACACGGCCGAGGTCTTCGCCGGCCTGCCCGCGACCTACCCCGTGGCCTTCGCGTTCGCCGCCAGCCGCACCGAAGCCACCGTGCAGGACGGCTGCCTGGCGTTCGCCTTCGGCTGGGCCGAGAACATGGTGGCCGCCGCCGTCAAGGCCGTGCCGCTGGGCCAGAGCGCGGGCCAGCGCATCCTGGCGCGGCTGGCGAACGAAATCCCTGCGGCCGTCGAGCGCGCGATGCAACTGAGCGACGACGAGCGCCAGGCCTTCGCGCCCCTGCTGGCGGTGTTGTCGGCCCGCCATGAAACACAATATTCCCGCCTCTTCCGAAGCTGACCGAACCGGATCTTTTCGCCCATGACCTCCGCCCTGCACCACATCCCGAATCGCACCAAGAAGCTCCCGCCGCTGCGCGTGGGCATCGGCGGCCCCGTCGGCTCGGGCAAGACCACCCTGCTCGAAATGCTCTGCAAGGCGATGCGCGACAAGTACGACCTGGTCGCCATCACCAACGACATCTACACCAAGGAAGACCAGCGCCTGCTCACCGTGGCCGGCGCGCTGCCGGCCGAGCGCATCATGGGCGTGGAAACCGGCGGCTGCCCGCACACCGCGATCCGCGAAGACGCCTCGATCAACCTCGAGGCCATCGATCGCATGCTCGAAGACTTTCCCGATGCCGACATCGTGTTCGTCGAATCGGGCGGCGACAACCTGGCCGCCACCTTCAGCCCCGAGCTGTCGGACCTCACCATCTACGTGATCGACGTGGCGGCCGGCGAAAAGATCCCGCGCAAAGGCGGCCCCGGCATCACCAAGAGCGACCTGTTCGTCATCAACAAGACCGACCTCGCACCCTACGTGGGCGCGAACCTCGACGTGATGGAACAGGACACCCAGCGCATGCGCCGCCAGCGCCCCTACGTGATGACCAACCTCAAGACACTCACGGGCGTCGCCGAGGTGGTCGCCTTCATCGAAACACGGGGCATGCTCACCGCCGCCTGATTCTTCAACCAGGGCGGCGGCGGCCGCTCAGTGCGCCACGGCCTCCGGCATCTGCCCGAACTTCCCGCTGCCGAAGTCCTTCATCGCCTGCACGATCTCGTCGCGCGTGTTCATCACGAACGGGCCGTGGCCGACGATGGGTTCGTCGATCGGTTCGCCGCTGAGCAGCAGCACCACCGCGTCGTTGTTGGCGTCCAGCGTGAGCGCATCGCCCGCGCGGTCGAGCAGCACCATCTGCGCGTCGCGCACGACCGTCTCGCCGTTCACCTGCACCGTGCCGCGCAGCACCACCACCGCGGCCGTGTGGCCTTCGGGCACCGGCAGCGTCACCTGCGCGCCCTGGTTCAGGCGCAGGTCCCACACGTCGATGGGCGTGAAGGTGCGGGCCGGCCCCTTGTGGCCGAGGTAGTCGCCCGCGATCACCCGCACGCTGCCCGCGCCTTCGGGCAGCGGCACCGACGGAATCTGCGCATCCACGATGGCCTGGTAGCCGGGCGCGGCCATCTTGTCCTTGGCGGGCAGGTTGACCCACAGCTGCACCATCTCGAGCTCGCCGCCGTCGCGCGTGAACGCTTCGGAATGGAACTCCTCGTGCAGGATGCCCGCGCCGGCGGTCATCCATTGCACGTCACCGGGGCCGATGGTGCCGCCCTGCCCGGTCGAGTCGCGGTGCGACACCTCGCCCTTGTAGACGATGGTCACGGTCTCGAAGCCGCGGTGCGGGTGCTGGCCCACGCCGCGCGGCTGCGTGGTCGGCGTGAACCGGGCCGGACCGGCGTAGTCCAGCAGCAAAAAGGGGCTGGCGTGGCGGCCCAGCGTGTCGTAGCTGAACAGCGAGCGCACGGGAAAACCGTCGCCCACCCAGTGCGGGCGCGGTGCGCTGTAGGTGCCGAGGATCTTCTTCATGGTCTGTGTTCCTTTCCATCTGGCGGCTCGCCCGGAACGGGAAAGCCATGGATCAAGGATGGGGCCGCAACGATGCTTTGAGTAGATGCCAGAATTCGCCCTCATCGTTCCATCTGGCGAACGATCAACGGCACGGAGGGCCCCCCAGCCATGCGCGACCTGAACGATCTCTACTACTACGCCCAGGTGGTCGACCACGGCGGCTTTGCCCCGGCCGGCCGCGCCCTGAGCGTGCCCAAGTCGAGCCTGAGCCGGCGCATCGCGCTGCTCGAGGAGCGGCTGGGCGTGCGCTTGATCCAGCGCTCCACGCGCCGCTTCAGCGTCACCGACATCGGCCGCCAGTACTACGAGCACTGCGTGGCCATGCTGGTCGAGGCCGACGCCGCGCAGGAGGCCATCGACCGCCTGCAGGCCCAGCCGCAGGGGCTGGTGCGGCTGTCGTGCCCGCCGGCGCTGGTGTACTACCAGGTGGCCGAGATGCTCGCCCGCTTCATGACCGAGTGCCCGCGCGTGACCGTGCAGCTGGAAAGCACCAACCGCCGCGTCGACGTGATCCGCGAAGGCTTCGACCTCGCGCTGCGCGTGCGCTTTCCGCCGCTCGAGGACACCGACCTCGTGATGAAGGTGCTGGGCCACAGCACGCAGCGGCTGGTGGCCCACCCGCGCCTGCTCGAAGGCCTCACGGCGCCGGCCAGCCCCGCCGACATCGGCCTGCTGCCCAGCCTGGACCTCGGCCCGGCCCAGCCGCACCACACCTGGTCGCTCGAAGGCCCCGACGGCGCGAGCGCCGAGGTGCGCCACCAGCCCCGCCTGGTGACCGACGACATGGCCGCGCTGCGGCATGCCGCCCTGCAGGGCGTGGGCGTGGCCAAGATGCCGACGATGATGGTGCGCGACGACCTGCAGGCCGGCCGCCTGGTCGACGCGCTGCCGCAATGGGCGCCGCGCAGCGGCATCGTGCACGCGGTGTTCCCTTCGCGCCGCGGCCTGCTGCCGTCGGTGCGCAAGCTGGTGGACTTCCTGGCGGTGGAGTACGAGGCGCTCGAGGCCCTTGAACTTTCGGGCGTATCGGCCGCGCCGGCGCCGACGCGCACTTCAGTCGACTGATCCGGCGGCCACCGCCGGCGCGTACAGCGGCAGGCGCAGCGTCAGCCCGAGCACGCCGCCATCGTCCGGTGCCGAATAGATGCGCCCGCCGTGGCGCCCCGCGATGCGTTCGCAGATGCGCGCACTGGCCAGCGAGGCGGCGTCGAGGGCGTCGAAGAAGCGCGCCAGCGGCGGGCGTTCGCTGTCTGCGTCGAGGTCGCGCCAGTGAACGACGGCCTGCGTGCCTTCGATGCGTGCGCGCACCTGCAGCGTCGCGCCCGCGGCCATCACGCGCGCGGCATGCGCGGCCACCTTGGCCAGCAGCTCGCGCAGCTCCGACGGGATGCCGAACACCGGCACCGCTTCCGCAGGCAGGTCCACATCGAAGCGCAGCGCCGCTGCATCGCCAGGCTCGGCGCCGAGCAACGGCCGCAGGTCCTGCACGCGGCTGTCCGCCAGTTGCTGTCGCTGTTGCGTGCGGGCCTGCTGCGCGAGGCCACGAGCGTGCACGGCCGCGCGGGCGTTGGCGACGAACAGCGCGCCCATCAGCGCGAGCACGCCGGCCAGGCCGAGGCCGATGAGCGTGGCAATGACCAGGCCTAGTGAACTGCCGTACACGGTCGACAGTCCTCAGCGCGTTTCAGGAAAGGCCGGCCGCGCGCAGCCGCTCGGAGCCTCGCAGCGTGGCGGGGGCCCCTCGCGAAACCCCGGCGGTGGCCCGGGCGGAAAAAGAGGCGGCGGCAGCACGATGCAGCCCGACAGGCCGAGCGCTGCCAGCACGCCTGCGAGGTGATGAAGTCGGATCATGTGAATCGATGCATGACTGGTTCGACGGCAGGGCCCGTTCGCGTGCACCGGCAATGCCGCCGCACGCGAACGGGGGCCGGTCAGAACGCGTGGCGGATGCCGAAGTCGTAGCCCGTCGACGAACGCGGCAGGCCCGTGTAGCCCACGCCCGTGCTGCCATAGCCCGTGGTGCTCGCGGCCGTGAGGCTGCCCGTGTAGTTCGCGTCGTTGCGGTTGCTCACGCGCGCCACGGTGGCGTACAGCGCGGTGCGCTTGGACAGGTTGTGCACGTAGCCGATCGCGAGCTTGTTCGCGCGCGGGTCGTCGCCCGTGACGCCGACCGCGCCTTCGTTGTAGCGCACGGTCGAGTACGACGCGCGGATCAGGCCCGCGCCCACCGGCATGCTCGCGCCGATCAGGTAGCCGTTGTAGCTGTCGTGGCTGTTGCCCAGCGCCGCGAGGTCGAACTTGTTCTTCACGTTCGACAGCTCGCCGAACAGCTTGACCGGGCCGAAGTCGTACGACGCGCCGAGGTTGATGGTCTGCACCTTGCGCGTGAGCGTGGTGGTGTCGACCGCCACGTTCTGGCCCACCGCCAGTGCGATGTCCAGCGGCCCGTTCGCATAGCCGAAACGCCCGCCGACATAACGCCCGGCACTGCTGCTGGTGGCGGCCGTGGTGTCGGTCGCGCTGGTCTTCGTGTTCTCGTTCAGGCTGTACTGCAGCTGGCCGTAGAAGCCGCCGAGGTTGGGCGGCAGGAAGTAGCCGACCATGTTGCTGGCGCGCACGTAGTTCGTGTTGCCCAGCGCGGTGCTGCCGCTCACCGTGTTGATCACGCTCGAGCCCGAGCCGTTGGTGCCGAACGGGTCGAACACCGTGTCGTTCCAGAACGTGGCCGTGTAGTCGCGGCCCAGCCGCACTTCGCCGAAGCCGCCCGACAGGCTGACGGTGGAACGGCGGTTGAAGTTGGCGATGCCGGTGGCGCCGTCGTCGTTGCTGATCGGCGCTTCGAGCCAGAAGCTGGCGGCGAGCCCGCCGCCCAGGTCTTCCGTGCCGCGAAAGCCGATGCGGCTGGAGTTGTAGCCCGAGTTGGCCAGGCTCCATTGGCTCTGCTTGCTGGTGGTGCCCGTGACGGGGTTGCGCGAGGTGGCGCTCTGGTAGCTCACGCCGGCATCGACGACGCCGAACAGGGTGACCGACGATTGGGCAGAGGCCAGGCCGGTGACGGCCAGCGCGGCGAGTGCCGTGAGGGATTTCTTCATTCAGGTTTCTCCGGGGTTTTCAGCTGCTCTTCATCGAGCCGCTGACCGGATGGTCCTGTTCAAAATTGGAGGAATCTGGTGGACGCCAGCCCTCCCCTCGCGGGTGTTGTTTTGCGTTCACGCGCCGGCCGGTGCGCGAACGCTCGGCGCCGGGCAGGCTACTCGGCCGTACGCAGCGCAGGCGCCGGGGACGTCGCCGCGCGCCGCGCATAACGCTGCGCCAGCACCGCACACACCATGAGCTGCATCTGGTGGAACAGCATCAGCGGCAGCACGATCGCGCCGACGGCGTGCGAGGCGAACAGCACCTTGGCCATCGGAATCCCGCTCGCCAGGCTCTTCTTCGAGCCGCAGAAGACGATGGTGATCTCGTCCTCGATGTTGAAGCCGAAGCGCCGCGCCATGAAGGTCGTCAGGCCCAGCGCCAGCGCCAGCAGCACGCCGCACACCAGCAGCAGGCCCAGCAGCGCGCTCACGGGAATCTGCTTCCAGAGCCCTTCGATCACTGCCGCGCTGAAGGCCGTGTAGACCACCAGCAGGATCGAGCCCTGGTCCACGAACTTCAGCACCGCGGCGCGCTTCTGGATCCACTTGCCGATCAACGGACGCGACAGGTGACCGATGACGAACGGCACCAGCAGCTGCAGCAGGATGCGCCCGATCGCGTCGAGCGACGACGACGACGCCACCGCGCCGCCTTCAGGCAGCACCACCAGGCTCACCAGCACCGGCGTGATGAACACGCCCAGCAGCGTCGAGGCCGAGGCGCTGCAGATGGCGGCCGGCATGTTCCCCCGCGCCATCGCAGTGAAAGCAATCGCCGACTGCACCGTGGCCGGTAGCACGCACAGGAACAGCACGCCCGTGTACAGCTGCGGCGTCACCAGCGGCCCCAGCACAGGCCGCAGCGCGAGCCCGAGCACCGGGAACAGGATGAAGGTGCAGGCGAACACCAGCAGGTGCAGCCGCCAATGCATGATGCCCGCGAGGATCGCCTCGCGCGACAGCTTGGCGCCGTGCAGGAAGAACAGCAGCCCGATCGCGACCGTGGTCAGGCCTTCGAAGAAATGCGCCACGCGGCCGCTGGCGGGCAGCAGGCTGGCCAGGGTGACGACCGCGACGAGCGTGAGCGTGAAGTTGTCGGGGAGAAAGCGTGAACGTGCCATGCCCTGCATTGGACCTTCCGGCCATTCAAAAGAGAAATGGATTTATCGGATGGATATATGATTTGAGCGCATGAACGTCACGCTGCGCCAACTCCGCGTCTTCCGCTCGGTGGCCGAGGGCCGCAACTTCAGCCGTGCCGGCGACCAGGTGGGCCTGAGCCAGCCGGCGGTGAGCCGGTCGATCTCGGAGCTCGAAGCCCAGCTCGGCCTCAAGCTGCTGGACCGCACCACGCGCGAGGTGGTGCTGACCGAAGCCGGCCACTCGTTCGCGGCCCGGCTCGACCGCGTGCTCGACGAACTCGACCAGACCCTGCAGGACGTGGCCGGCCTGGCCAGCGCGCGCGGCGGCAAGGTGCGCGTGGCCAGCAGCCCCACGCTCTCGGCCAACCTCATGCCCGACTGCATCGCGGCCTGCGCGGTGCAGGCGCCGGGCATCCAGTTCCTGCTGCTCGACCGCATCCAGCAGGACGTGCTGGACAGCGTGCGCAGCGGCGAAGTCGATTTCGGCGTGGTGATCGAGCCCTCCGAGGCCGACGACCTGCACTGCGAGTCGATCCTCAACGACCCCTTCATGGTGGTCACGCTGCCCGGCCACCGGCTGACGGAAAAAAAGGCCTCGGTGAACTGGTCGGCGCTCGACGGCCAGCCGCTGGTGCTGCTCGACCACGCCTCGGGCAGCCGTCGCCTCATCGACCAGGCGCTGGAGCGGCACGGCGCGCGCTGCGACGTGAAGCAGCAGCTGGGCCATGCGACCACCGTGTTCCGCATGGTCGAGGCCGGCATCGGCATCAGCGTGATGCCGGGCCTGTCGTTGCCGCCCGAGGGGCTGGCGCGGCTGGTGGTGCGCCCGCTGGTGCCCAACGTGCAGCGCGCGATCATGCTGATCCGGCGCCGCAACCGCGAGCTGTCGCCGCTGGCGCAGCGGGTCTGGCGCATGGTGCGCGAGACGGCGGCGCTCAGTGAGGCGACAGCGGCCCCGCCGACGAAGGCGCGCTGAAGAAGCGCTCCTGCCGCTGGCGCACACAGAAGTCGATCAGCTCCTCGACCTCGGTGGCCTTGTCGAACACGGCGTCGGCGCCGAGCTGCGCGCACTTGCGGCGCGTCTCGGGCGTGGCGTGGTTGCTCAGCACCACCATCTTCTGCCTCGGGTCGCGGTTGCGGCAGGCCTCGAGCACGCTGAAGCCCGTGCCGTCGCCCAAAAACAGATCGACGATGGCCAGGTCCCACAGCGCCGGGTTGCGCGTGAGCCAGCGCGTGCCCTCCGCCTCCGATTCGGCCTGGCCGACCGGATCGATGCGCGCCATTTCGCGCAGCGTGCCCGCCAGGCTGGCGCGCTGCGCGGGGTTGTCTTCGACGATGAAGGCGCGGACGGTGGTCATGGCGGGCTCTGCGGAAGGGACAAATGCAGGCTACAAATTGCGCCCGCCACAAGTCGAAGGTGTGACACCCCACCACGCGTAGGACATCACCCGCCGCCAGCCTCAGAGCGTGAGGATGGTGCAGCCCGTGGTCTTGCGCGCCTCGAGGTCGCGGTGCGCCTGCTGCACGTCGGCCAGGGCGTAGCGCTGGTCGATCGGGATCTTCACCGCGCCGCTTTGCACCACGGCGAACAGGTCGTCGGCCATGGCCTGCGTGCGCTCGCGCGTGGCGATGTGCGTGAACAGCGTCGGGCGCGTCACGTAGAGCGAGCCCTTCGAGGCCAGCAGGCCGAGGTTGACCGGCGGCACCGGGCCCGAGCCGTTGCCGAAGATCGCCAGCAGGCCGAAGGGGCGCAGGCTGTCGACGGAGCCTTCGAAGGTGTCCTTGCCCACCGAGTCGTACACCACCTTCACGCCCTGGCCGCCGGTGATCTCCTTCACGCGCGCCGCGAAGTTCTCGGTGCTGTAGTTGATGGCGTGCGCCGCGCCGTGCGCCAGCGCGAGCTTGCACTTGGCATCGCTGCCGGCCGTGCCGATGAGCTGCAGGCCGAGCGCCTTGGCCCACTGGCAGGCGATGAGGCCGACACCGCCGGCCGCCGCATGGAACAGCACGAAGTCGCCGGGCTGCAGGCCTTCGGCGGGCAGCGTCTTCTTCAGCAGGTACTGCGCGGTGAGGCCCTTGAGCATCATGGCCGCGCCGGTCTCGAAGGAGATGTCGTCGGGCAGCTTGCACACGCACTTGGCAGGCATCACGCGCAGCTCGCAATAGGCGCCGGGCGGTTGGCTCGCGTAGGCGGCGCGGTCGCCGGCCTTCAGGTGCGTCACGCCCTCGCCCACCGCCTCGACGATGCCCGAGGCTTCCATGCCCAGCTGCAGCGGCATCTGGAACGGGTACAGGCCCGTGCGCTGGTAGGTGTCGATGAAGTTCAGGCCCACGGCCTTGTGGCGGATGCGGATCTCGCCGGGGCCGGGCTCGCCCACCTCGACCTCGACGACCTTCAGTTCCTCGGGACCGCCATGGCGGTCGATACGGACGGCTTTGCTCAACATCGTTGCTGTCTCCACGCAGGGGGAAAAAAGAATGGGACGGGCATCGTGCCACGTTTGCCTTTTTCTCGACGCGGCACGGTCTCCGTGCGGGCCCGGTAGAGTCGGCGGCCATGTCGTCCGCATCGCACCACCGCCTCACGCCCCTCACCGCCCTGCTCCTCACCGTGCCGCCGCTGCTGTGGGCCGGCAACGCGGTGGTCGGCCGGCTGGTGCGTGCACTGGTGTCGCCGCTGACGCTGAACTTCGTGCGCTGGGTGATCGCGTTCGTGCTGCTGCTGCCGCTGGCGGCCTGGGTGCTGCGCCGCGACAGCCCGCTGTGGGCGCACTGGCAGCGCTACGCACTGCTGGGCCTGCTGGGCATCGGCCTGTACAACGCCTTCCAGTACCTGGCGCTGCAGACCTCCACGCCGATCAACGTCACGCTGGTGGGCTCCAGCCTGCCGCTGTGGATGCTGGCCGTGGGCACGCTGTGCTTCGGCGCGCGCGTCAGCCGGCGCGCGCTGGGCGGCGCGCTGCTGTCGATGCTGGGCGTGCTGCTGGTCTTGAGCCGCGGCGAGTGGCAGCAGCTGCTCGCGCTGCGGCTGGTGCCGGGCGACCTGTACATGATCGCGGGCACCATCGCCTGGGCCTTCTACAGCTGGCTGCTGGCGCGCACGCACGAGCCCACCAACGTGCGCAGCGACTGGGCTGCCTTCCTGATGGCACAGCTGGTGTTCGGTGTCGCGTGGTCGGGCGCGCTGGCCACCGGCGAATGGACACTGACCGACGCCCACATCGACCTGGGCTGGCCGCTCATTGCGGCGATGCTGTTCATCGGCATCGGCCCCGCCGTGCTGGCCTACCGCTGCTGGGGCACCGGCGTGCAACGCGCGGGCCCGCAGGCGGCGAGCATCTTCATGAACCTCACGCCGCTGTTCGCGGCCGTGCTGTCAGCGGCCTTCCTCGGCGAGGCGCCGTACTGGTACCACGGCGCCGCCTTCGTGCTGATCGTGGGCGGAATCGTGGTGTCGTCGCGGCGCTGAGCGCGCGCCGCTGCGTCGATCAGTAAGTGCCCGGGTAGGCGCCGCCGTCTGCCAGCACGTTCTGGCCGGTCATGTAGCCGGCCTGCATGCTGCACAGGAACGCGCAGATCGCGCCAAATTCCGCCGGGTTGCCGAAGCGCTTGGCCGGAATGTTCTTCTTGCGCGCTTCCCACACGGTGTCGAAGTCCTGGCCCGACTTCTGCGCCGCGCCGGCCATCGTGCCCTTGAGGCGGTCGGTCTCGAAGGAGCCCGGCAGCAGGTTGTTGATGGTCACGCCCTGCGCCGCCACCGACGTGCGCGCCACGCCGGCCACGAAGCCCGTGAGGCCGCTGCGCGCGCCGTTCGACAGGCCCAGGATGTCGATCGGCGACTTCACCGAGCTCGACGTGATGTTCACGATGCGACCGAAGCCGCGCTTGGCCATGCCGTCCACCGTGGCCTTGATGAGCTCGATGGGCGTGAGCATGTTGGCATCGACCGCCTTGATCCACGCCTCGCGGTCCCAGTTGCGGAAGTCGCCGGGCGGCGGGCCGCCGGCGTTGGTGACGACGATGTCGAAGTCGTGGCCCAGCGCGAACACGGCCGCGCGGCCGGCTTCGGTGGTGATGTCGGCCGCCACGTGCTTGACGAAGGGGCCCGAGGGTCCGGCCACCGCCACCAGCTGCTTCGCAGCCGCGTCGAGCGCCTCGGCACCGCGCGCCACGATCACCACGTTGACGCCCTCGCGCACCAGCGCCTCGGCGCAGCCGTAGCCCAACCCCTTGCTCGCGCCGCACACCAGTGCGGTCCTGCCTGCAATGCCCAGATCCATGTGTTTGCTCCAGTCGATCGATCGATCGATGTTGCAAGGACGGCTAACGCCCCTTGCGTGTGAAAACGAAGATGCCCGCGATGACGAGCACCGTGCC
Source organism: Variovorax sp. GW460-12-1-14-LB1 (assembly GCF_059423605.1). Classification (NCBI taxonomy): domain Bacteria; kingdom Pseudomonadati; phylum Pseudomonadota; class Betaproteobacteria; order Burkholderiales; family Comamonadaceae; genus Variovorax; species Variovorax sp. GW460-12-1-14-LB1. Next base: position 48,518 of record NZ_JBWKYF010000040.1, on the reverse strand, counting down.
GGCCGCGATCCACGCGGTGAACGGCTCACCCAGTATGACCACCCCCATGAGGATGGTCGACAGGGGCCCGATCATGCCGGTTTGCGCCGCAATGGCGGGGCCGATGCGTTCGATGGCCATCATCACCATGAGGACAGGCACCGCGGTGCAGAGCGTGGCGTTGAGCACCGACAGCCAGATCACCTCGGGCGCCACCGCCATCGCCGCGCTCATCGGCCGCGTGAGCACGAACTGCAGGATGCACAGCACACAGGCGACGGTGGTCGCCAGCCCCACGAGCCGCAGCGACCCCAGCCGCTTGACGAACTCGCCGCTGTACACGAGGTAGCCCGCATAGCTCACCGCGCTCAGGAACACGAGGAACGCGCCCCACGCGGCCGCGCCGCCGCCCTTGCCGTCGCCGCCGGTCCACAGCTCGTGGCCGAACACCAGCAGCACGCCGGCATAACTCACGACCATGCCGAACACCTGCGGGCGCGTCGGGCGGCGCCGGTACAGCAGCCAGCCGAAGAACAGCACCAGCGTGGGGTTGAGGTACAGGATCAGCCGCTCGAAGCTGGCCGAGATGTAAGCCAGCCCGGCAAAGTCGAGAAAGCTCGCGAGGTAGTAGCCCGAGAAGCCGAGCCCCAAGATGCCGAGCCAGTCGCGCGTCGTGAGCGCGGGCTTGCCGCGCCCGGCCCACCACGCCATCAGCGCGAACAACGGCAGCGCGAAGAGCATGCGCAGCATGATGAGCGTGATGGCGTCGACGCCGTAGCGGTACGCCAGCTTGACGATGATGGCCTTGCCGCTGAACGCGATGGCGCCCAGCGTGGCAAGGACGAGGCCGGTGGCGTAGCCCTTGCGGGCGGCCTCGTGTCCGTGCGGGGGAATGCCGACCGATGCGGCTGTCTTGTTCATCCCCCGATCATCCCTTGATCCTCAGTAGCCTGCAGCGAGGCCGTCGCGGCGCGGGTCGCTCGCGGCCACGTAGCCTTCGACCGAAGGCTCGCCCGCGCGCCAGATGAACTGGCCGGCGCCGAAGTCCTGGTAGGAGTCGTTGATCACCTCGAGGTGGTGACCCAGGTCGCGCAGCCCTTGCAACGTATTGGCATTCATCGCGGCCTCGACGTTGATCTCGAGCCCCGCGTTGAAGCGCCAGCGCGGCGCATCGCACGCGGCCTGCGGGTTCTGGCCGTAGTCGAGCATGCGCACCAGCGTCTGCATGTGGCCCTGCGGCTGCATGTTGCCGCCCATCACGCCGAAGCTCATCACCGGCTGGCCGTCCTTGGTGAGGAAGGCCGGGATGATGGTGTGGAACGGGCGCTTGCCCGGTGCCACCACGTTCGGGCTCTCGGCCTTGAGACTGAAGCCGTGGCCGCGGTTCTGCAGGCTGATGCCGAACTCGGGTTCCACGCAGCCCGAGCCGAAGCCCATGTAGTTGCTCTGGATGAAGCTCACCATCATGCCGCGCTCGTCCGCGGCCGTGAGGTAGATGGTGCCGCCCTTGACGGGGTTGCCGGCCTTGAAGTCCTGCGCCTTGTTCACGTCGATGAGTCTCGCACGCGAAGCCAGGTAGGCGTCATCGAGCATTTGCGCGGGGGTCACCGTCATCGACGATGGCTCCGACACGTAGCGGTACACGTCGGCGAAGGCCAGCTTCATGGCTTCGATCTGCAGGTGCTGCGACTGCACCGAGTCGACCGGCAGCGAAGCGATGTCGAACTTCTCGAGGATGCCCAGCGCGATCAGCGCCGCGATGCCCTGGCCGTTCGGCGGGATCTCGTGCAGCGTGTGGCCGCGGTAGTCGCGCGAGATGGGCTTGACCCACTCGGGCTGGTAGGCCGCCATGTCGGCCACGGTGAGCGCGCCGCCCTGTTCTTGCGAGAACTTGGCGATGGCCTCGGCGATCTCGCCGTTGTAGTAGGCCTCGCCCTTGGTGCGGGCGATGGCCTTGAGCGCGCGGGCCGCCGCGGTGAAGCGGAACAACTCGCCGACCTCGGGCGCGCGGCCCCAGGGCAGGAAGGCCTGCGCGAAGCCGGGCTGCGACTGCAGGATCGGCGTGGCCGCCGCCCACTTGCCCTGCACCACCGGCGGCACGAGGTAGCCGCGCTCGGCGATGTCGATGGCGGGTGCCATCAGGTCGGCGAAAGGCAGCTTGCCGAAACGGTCGCTCATCGCGACCCAGCCGCGCACCGCGCCCGGCACCGTGACCGAGTCGATGCCGCGCATCGGCGGCGTGGCAGCGTCGGCGCCGTACTTGGCCTTGAAGTACTCGGGCGTCCATGCCTTCGGCGCGGGGCCCGAGGCGTTCAGGCCGTGCAGCTCCTTGCCGTCCCACAGGATGCAGAAGGCGTCGCTGCCCAGGCCGTTGCTCACGGGCTCGACCAGCGTCATCACGGCGGCCGTGGCAATGGCCGCATCGACCGCGTTGCCGCCCTGCTGCAGGATGCGCAGGCCGGCCTGCGCGGCCAGCGGGTGCGAGGTCGCGACCACGTTGCGTGCGAAGACCGGGAGGCGGGTCGAGAGGTAGGGATTGTTGAAGTCGAAGTTCATGTCGGCGTGCTCTCGTTAGTCATTCGTGATCTTGCGATCGACGACGATCTTTTTCCACTTGGCGGCGTCAACGGCCACCATCTTTGCGAACTGCTCGGGCGTGCCCGCGTTCGCCGGCTCGATGCCCAGGCGGGCGAGCTTGTCCTTCAGTTCCGGATCGGCCAGCGCCTCGTTGGCGGCCTTGTTCACGCGCGCCACGATGTCGGCCGGCAGCCCCTTCGGGCCGTAGAAGCCGAACCAGGTGGTCGACTCGAAGCCGGGCAGCGTGTCGGCGATGGGCGGCAACTCGGGCGCGAGCGGGCTGCGCTTGAGCGAGGTCACGCCCAGCGCGCGCAGCCGGCCGTCGCGCACGTGCGGCATGCCGGTGGGCAGCGAGTCGAACAGCACGTCGACCTTGCCGCTGATGAGGTCGGGCACCGCCAGCGCCGTGCCGCGGTAGGGAATGTGCGTGACGAACACGCCGGCCTGCGCCTTGAACAGCTCCGCCGTGAGCTGCACGATGGTGCCGTTGCCGCTCGATGCGTAGTTGAGCTTGCCGGGGTTCTTCCTGGCGTTGTCGATCCATTCGCGCACCGTCTTGGCGGGCGTGTTGACCGGCACCAGCATGATGCTCGGCGCGTCGCCCACGTGGGCGATGGGCGTGAAGTCGCGCACCGTGTCGTAGGGCAGCTTGGGCGTGATGGCCGGGCCGATGGCGTGCGTGCTCGTGGTCGCGAGCAGCAGCGTGTAGCCGTCGGGCGGCGCCTTGGCCGCGAGATCGGAACCGATCGCACCGCCCGCGCCGGGCTTGTTGTCGACCACCAGCGTGGCGCCGAGTTTCTCGCCCATCTTCTGGCCCAGCGTGCGGGCGAAGAGGTCGGTGGCGCCGGCCGCCGGGAACGGCACGATCAGGCGGATGGGCCGGTTCGGGTAGTTCTGGGCCAGTGCGGGCACCGCGGCCAGCACCAGCGCAGCCGCGGCAAGCGCGGCGCGGGTGGTTCGTTTCATGGAATTCATTGTGTCCGAGGTGGTGTGTCGGGAGCGCGCCTTGTCCGACGTGGCCGCAGGATTGGACACGCGGGGCATTGAAAAGGGAAATGGATTTATCGGATAGATATATGAATCCGGCGCATCAATCGTGCCACTGCGAAGCCCCAACGAAAAACGGCGCCCGAGGGCGCCGTTTGTGCGTTCAGAGAAAGCCCGTCGATCAGTCTTCGACGAAAGCCTCTTCGCGCTTCGATTTCACCGCGGGCAGCAGCACGATGATCAGCAGCAGCGCCGCGGCGATCAGCAGCCCGGCCGAGATCGGGCGCGTGACGAACACGCTCCAGTCGCCGCGCGACAGCAGCAGCGAACGGCGCAGGTTCTCTTCCATCATCGGGCCCAGGATAAAGCCCAGCAGCAAGGGTGCGGGTTCGCAGCCGAGCTTGAAGAAGGCGTAGCCGATGAAGCCGAACACGCCCACCATCCAGATATCCCAGGTGTTGTTGTTGGTCGAGTACACGCCGATGGCGCAGAACAGCACGATCGCCGGGAACAGGAACTTGTAGGGCACCGACAGCAGCTTGATCCACATGCCGATCAGCGGCAGGTTCAGGATCACCAGCATCGCATTGCCGAGCCACATCGAGGCGATCAGGCCCCAGAACAGCTCGGGGTTGCTGGTCATGACCTGCGGACCCGGCTGGATGTTGTGGATCGTCATCGCACCGACCATCAGCGCCATCACGGCGTTGGGCGGAATGCCCAGCGTCAGCAGCGGAATGAAGGAGGTCTGCGCGCCGGCGTTGTTGGCGGCTTCAGGCGCGGCCACGCCGCGGATGTTGCCCTTGCCGAAGGGCACTTCGCCCGGATGCAGCTTGGTCTTCTTCTCGATGGTGTAGGCCGCGAAAGCCGACAGCAGCGCACCGCCACCGGGCAGGATGCCCAGCGACGAACCCAGCGCGGTGCCGCGCAGCACGGCGGGCAGCATGCGCTTGAAGTCTTCCTTGGTCGGGAACAGGCCCGAGACCTTGGCGGTGAACACTTCGCGCTCTTCGTCCGGACGCGACAGGTTGGCGATGATTTCGCCGTAACCGAACACGCCCATGGCGATGGCCACGAAGCCGATGCCGTCGGTGAGTTCAGGCACGTCGAAGCTGAAGCGCGCGACACCCGAGTTCACGTCGGTACCGACCAGGCCCAGCAGCAGGCCCAGCACGATCATCGCGATCGCCTTGAGCAGCGAACCCGATGCCAGCACCACGGCACCGATCAGGCCCAGGATCATCAGCGAGAAGTATTCGGCTGGGCCGAACTTGAAGGCCAGCTCGGTCAGCGGCGGTGCGAAGGCGGCAAGAATGAGCGTGCCGACGCAACCTGCGAAGAACGAGCCCAGGCCGGCCGCGGCGAGCGCCGGACCTGCACGGCCCTTGCGTGCCATCTGGTAGCCGTCGATCACGGTCACCACCGACGACGATTCGCCCGGCAGGTTCACCAGAATCGCGGTGGTCGAGCCACCGTATTGCGCGCCGTAGTAGATACCAGCCAGCATGATCAGCGCCGACACGGGCGGCAGCGCGTACGTGGCGGGCAGCAGCATCGCGATGGTCGCGACCGGGCCGATGCCCGGCAGCACGCCGATCAGCGTGCCCAGAATACAGCCGACGAGGCAGTACAGCAGATTCGTGAAGGTGAAGGCAACGCCAAAACCCAGCGAGAGGTGTTCAAACAGTTCCATGTGAGCAGCTTTCTTCGTCTCAACCGGTGATGAAGGTCGGCCAGACCTGGATCTGCAGCTTGAGCGCCCAGATGAAGGCCACATAGCTGCCAACGGCCAGGATGGTGGCCAGGATCAGCACGGTCGGCAGCTTGAACTCGTGGCCGGCGAGGCTGGCGATGATCACGAGCGCGTAGATCGCGATGATCATGCCCATGGCCGGCACGCCGATGCTCGGCAGGCCGCCGAGCAGCACGCCGAAGGCGAGGTTGGCGCCCAGGATGAACACCACTTGCTTCCAGGCCCACTTGCCGATTTTTTCGCCATCGGTCGTTTCAACGGTGAGCCCGCTGAACATGATGCCCAGGCCGATCAGCGCCATCAGGATGCCCAGCATGAGCGGGAAGTAACCCGGACCCATGCGGGCGCCGCTGCCCACGCTGTAGGTGGTGGCGCCCCATGCGAACGCCACGCCCACGACGGTGAACATCAGTCCCGAGAAAAAGTCTTTCTGACTTTTGATTTTCACGAACAGTCTCCTCGAACAATTTCGATGCGGGATTGTCGAGTCAGCCTCCGGTCAGGCCGATGTGGATTCCACTAACCGAAGGGGTAGGGATAACCCGAAATGACTCATGCCTCGTCAGACCCGAGGCACCTGTTTCTACTCGAGAGGAGGCGTTGCGCTGAGCACTTCCTCGATGGTCGTCACGCCTTCGGCCACGCGCAGCGCACCGGCCAGGCGCAGCGGCCGCATGCCGTCGATCACGGCCTGGCGCCGCAGGCCCGTGAGGTTGGGTTCCTTGGTGACCTGGTCCTTGAACGGCTCGGTCACGCTCAGCAGTTCGTACAGGCCCATGCGGCCCATGTAGCCGGTCATGCGGCAATCGACGCAGCCCACGGGCTTGTAGGCACGCACCGGACCGGTGATCTGCCACGGCTTGACGATGGCCTCGAGGCTCTCGCGCGTGACTGCGTCGTCGGGCTGCTTGCAATGCGGGCACAGCGTGCGCACGAGGCGCTGCGCGAGCACGCCCAGCATCACGGCGGTGATGAGGTACGAGGGCACGCCCAGTTCCATCATCCGCGTGATGGCGCTGGGCGCATCGTTGGTGTGCAGCGTGCTGAACACGAGGTGGCCGGTGAGCGCGGCCTGCACCGCCATCTCGGCGGTGGCGAGGTCGCGGATTTCGCCGACCATGATGATGTCCGGGTCCTGCCGCATGAGCGCGCGCAGGCCCTCGGTGAAACCGAAGTCGAGCTGCGGCTGCACCTGCGTCTGGTTGAACGAGGGCTCGATCATTTCGATCGGGTCTTCGACCGTGCTCACGTTGACCTCTTCGGTCGCCACGCGCTTGAGCGTGGAGTACAGCGTGGTGGTCTTGCCCGAGCCCGTGGGCCCGGTCACCAGGATGATGCCGTTGGGCCGCGTGACCAGCTGCTCCCAGCGCTGCGCGTCGTGCTGCGCGAAGCCCAGCGCGTCGAGGTCCTTCACCGCGGTGTCAGGGTCGAAGATGCGCATCACCATCTTCTCGCCGAAGGCGGTCGGCAAGGTCGACAGGCGCATTTCGATTTCGTCGCCGCGCATGTTGCGGGTCTTGATGCGGCCGTCGAGCGGGCGGCGCTTTTCGACCACGTCCATGCGGCCCAGCAGCTTGATGCGCGCGACCATCGCGTTCATCACGCCCATGGGCATCTGGTAGGCGGGGTGCAGGATGCCGTCGATGCGAAAACGGATCACGCCCTGCTCGCGGCGCGGCTCCAGGTGGATGTCGCTGGCGCGCTGGTCGAAGGCGTACTGCCACAGCCAGTCGACCACCTGCACCACGCTCTGGTCGTTGGCGTCGAGCTGCTTGTTGCTCTTGCCCAGCTCGACCAGCTGCTCGAAGCTCGCGCCGCCGGTGTTGCCGCCGGCCTTCTGCGCGGCGCGCACCGACTTGGCGAGCGCGAAGAACTCGGCCGTGTAGCGCTGGATGTCCGACGGGTTGGCCACCACGCGGCGCACGGTGCGCTTGGACTGGCGCTCGACCTCGGCGATCCAGTCGGTGAGAAAGGGCTCGGCCGTGGCCACCACCACCTCGTTCGGCAGCACCTGCACGGGCAGCACCTTGTGGCGCTCGGCGTAGCCGGCGCTCATGGTGTCGGCCACCTTGCCCACGTCGACCTTGAGCGGATCGATGCGCAGGTAGGCCAGGCCGGCGCGGCCGGCGAGCCACTGCGTGAGCGCCTCGAGGTCGAGCGGCTTGCCGTCGGCCTCGCGCGTCATGGCCACGTTGGCCAGACGCACCAGCGGCGCCTGCCGGCTCTCGGCCTGGGCGCAGCGCGCGATGGTTCGCTTGGCCTCCATCGGCGAGATCACGCCGTCGGTGGCGAGCCATTCGATCAGGCGACGCAGGTCGAGCGGACCTTCGTGGCGGGCAGCGGAGGCGGAAGCGGCGGCGGGTACAGCGCTCATGAACCGGAGGTCAGGTGATCAGGTGGTGAGGGAAAGCGTCATCGGCTTGAACACCCGCAGCCATTTCGGCGCGGGCAGGCCCCAGCGAGTCTGGATGGTTTGGGCGCGCTCGGCAAGCACCTCGCGCTTCGGGCGCGACGCCGTGCGCTGGGCCAGCACCACCGTGTTGCCTTCGCGCGTCGGCTTGAAGGCCCAGACCGCGTCGGCGCCGAAAGCGGCGGCGATTTTCTCGAGGCTGCGCTCGTAGCTCGACGAGCGGCCGAAGAGGTTGACCGTCATGCAGCCGTCTTCGGTGAGCAGCGCGCGGCAGTCGGCATAGAAGTCCTCGCTGTCGAGCACCGGCGCGGCGGCCTCGTGGTCGTACAGGTCGACCTGCAGCGCGTCGACCGTGCCCTGCCATTCGGGCTTGCGGATTTCCTCGGCCGCATCGGCGATCACCACGCGCAGCTTCAGGTCGTCGGCCGGCAGCTTGAACCAGCCGCGGCAGGCCGACACCACCTGCGGGTTCAGCTCGATCGCGGTGGTGCGCATGCGCAGCGTCTTGCGGCTGAACTTGGTGAGCGTGGCCGCGCCCAGGCCCAGCTGCATCGCGTGGCGGTTGCCCACGCCCTTGCTGTCGACGAACAGCAGCCAGGCCATCATGCGCTGCACGTACTCGAGCTCGATCTCGAAGGGGGCGTCGAGCTTCATCGAGCCCTGGACCCATTCGGTGCCCAGGTGCAGGTAGCGGATGTCGCCCCAGTCGGAAAAATTGACTTCGGGCAGGACGAGGGTTTTCTTGGAAGAAGCGGAAGAAGCCATCAGAGAAGGTTGTGGGCAACGAAGACCTCGCGCCAGGCCGCGAGCTTGCGCTCGAAGGACCACGACGCGTTGGCGGGGCTGGTGGAGGGCAGCGAATACACCGGCACCCCGAGGGTGCGCGTGTGGCGTGCGTGCTTGAAGCTCTCGCCGCCGTTGTGGGCGATGGCGGCGAGCTTCGGCAGTTGCAGGCCGGCGATGTCGTTCACGACCGGCGAGCGGATCGCGGTGTCGAGGCTGCCCTCGCGCTCGCAGGCGCCGTACACGTCCCACACGCCGAGGCCGCGATCGAGCAGCCAGTCGCAGCGCGCGCGGTAGCTGTCTGCGCCCGTCGGAAGCAGGGGGTCGGGCCAGAGGGCTTGCAAGATCTTCCAGAACTGATTTTGGGGATGCGCATAGTACTGCTGCCGCTCGAGCGACTTGACGCCCGGAAAGCTGCCGAGGATGAGCACACGTGTGTTCGGCGAGACGATGGGCGCAAGGCCGGTCAGCACCGCGGCGGCGCTGGCGGCGACGGTCGGGGACGGGACGGCGGTCGGTTTCATGGGCGGTATCTTGGCATTGCCACGCGGCGTGCCTGAACGCCCATGAAAAAACCCGCCGAAGCGGGTTCTTTCGTCAAGCACGGGCCGAAGCCCGGTGCATGGAAGTTATGGCTTCTTGGCCGCTTCGTTCTCGGCCGTGCCCGGCACCTTCTCGCCGATCGCCTTGCCGGCGCTGCGCATGCCGTCGGCCGTCTTGTGGCCGGCCGTTTCCACTGCGTCGCCGGTCTTCACGGCTGCCTTCTTGGTGGCGGTGGTGGCCTTCTTGGTGGTGTTCTTGGTCGCGTTCCAGGCCTTCTTGGTGCCGCGCTCGGTGGCGTTGGCTGCCTTCTTGGTGCCGCTCTTGGTGGCATCCCAGGCCTTCTCGGCGCCGCTTTCGGTGGCGTTCACGGCCTTCTTGGTCGTGCTCTTGGTGGCGTCCCAGGCCTTTTCGGTGCCGCGTGCGGTCGCATCGACGGCGTCCTTGCCGGCTTCCTTCACCTTCTCGGTGGTCGTGGGCTCGGCCGCGGTGGTCTGCGCGATGGCCGACACACCGATGGAGGCCAGCGCCAGTGCGAGCGCGACGGGCAGGGTACGAACAAAAGATGTGGTCATGAAAGACTCCTTTTTTGAGTGAAGTGCGGAGTGACGACAGTGCCACTGGACAACCAACGTCACTTCGAACTTCAAGGATGACAGCAAAAAGGGCCCGATGACCTGCGCTGGCGCAACTCGGGAACTTGGCCTACGCGGCGGGCGGACACCCCTCCGACACAGCCAGCAGACTTTGGAGCTTCGGCAGGGCTGCCACCGCATTGCGCGTGGTGTTTTCGGCCAGCGACGCGATGTCGATGCCCCGCAGCTGCGCGACCACTTCGGCGATGCGCGGCAGCTCGCCGGGCTCGTTGCGGCCCTGCGCCTGGCCCGCGTCGCGTTGCGCCTGCGTGCGGTACAGCCAGTGCGGCTGGATGTCGGGCGCGTCGGTTTCCATCACCAATGCGTCCATCGGCAGGGTGGCCGCGAGGCGGCGCAGCTGCAGCGCGCGCTCGAAGGTCACGGCGCCGCCGAAGCCCAGCTTCAGGCCGATCTCGATGCAGGCCTGCGCCTGCTGCTCGCTGCCGTTGAACGCGTGGGCGATGCCGTGCCACGGCCGCCCTCCCGCGGTCTGGCGCAGATGCTTGAGCACCTTGTCGACCGAGCGCCGCACATGGATGAGCACCGGCAGCCCGTGCTTGCGCGCCAGTTGCAACTGAGTGTGAAAGAAGCGTTCCTGTCTATCGGCGTCCAGGCCTTCGACGAAGTAGTCGAGCCCGATCTCGCCGACCGCCACCAGGCGCGGGTCGTCGCGGCGCGCATGCAGTTCGGCATCGAGCGTCTGCAGGTCGGCATCGCTCGCCTGCCCCGTGCACAGCGGGTGGATGCCCAGCGCGTAGGCGTCGCCCTGCGCGTGCGCCAGCTCGCGCACGGTGGCGAAGTTGAAGGCCGCCACCGCCGGAATGACGCACAGCACCACGCCCTGCGCCGCCGCGCGGGCGCGGATGACGGGCATCTCGGCACCGAATTCGGGCGCATCGAGGTGACAGTGGGTATCGACAAACGCAGCCATCGCGCGATGATGCCCGAAGGGATGCACAGGCGCGGAAAGCGTGCTACTGTGAACTCCTTCACGCGTCCTTTTTTGCCGGAGGTGCTCCGATGCGCAGGCCCGCTTTCTACAGCCGCTCGCCCCGCACGCTGCCGCCGGCCGCAGCACCGGCGGCCGGGTCGCCGGCGGATGCCGCGGCTGTGGCCGAGGCCGACGCCGTGCAAGCCCCACCCCCTCGCGCACGCTGGCAGCCCGGGCGCCGCGCCTTCGCACTGCTCACCGTCGGCTGCATCGCCATCGCCGCCGGCGGCGCCTTCTGGGCACCGCGCCCGGGCGCCAAGGCGCTCACGCAGAAAGACATCGACGCCGCCGTGCTGCGCACGCTGCAGACGGCCACCCTGCCCTCGCCCGCGGCCAAGGCCGCCGACATCGTGCGGCCCTCGGTGGTGCGCGTGGTCGGCTACGGCCCCGAGAAGGCCACGCCCGAAGCCAAGACCCAGAAGCGCGGCCGCAACATGGCCAAGGGCAAGCCGCCCGAGGCGCCCGCCGACGGCGGCACGCCGGGCGAGGTCGAGCGCGGCGTGGGCACGGGCGTGGTGATCGTCGACAAGGGCGTGATCCTCACCAACCTGCACGTGGTCGCCGGCGCCGAGAAGATCAAGGTCACCTTCGCCGACGGCCTGGAGGCCATCGCCGTCATCACCGGCGTGCAGCCCGAGAACGACCTGGCCGTGCTGCAGGCGCAGAAGATCCCCGACGACCTGATCCCCGCCGTGATGCGCTCCACCGCCGACCTGCGCTCCGGCGACCAGGTGGCGGCCGTTGGCTTTCCGTTCGGCATCGGGCCGTCGGTGTCGGCCGGCGTGGTGTCGGGCCTGAAGCGCTCCTTCCGTTCGCCCGAGGGCAAGCAGGAGCTGGGTAACCTGATCCAGTTCGACGCCGCCGCCAACCCCGGCAATTCGGGCGGCCCGCTCATCAACATGGACGGCGAGGTGCTGGGCATCGTCACCGCCATCCTCAACCCGACGCAGCAGCGCACCTTCATCGGCATCGGCTTCGCGGTGCCGATCGAGAACGCCGCCTCGGCGGCCGGCTCGCCGCCTTTCTGATTTCTTCGAAAGCCCTTCGCATGAGCACAGAAAACCCGACCTCGTCGACCTTTGCAACAGCCCCCGCCACCGCCGAGCTGATGGAGCAGATCCTCTACGAGGTGAAGCGCGTGGTCGTGGGGCAGGACCGCTTTCTCGAGCGCGTGATGGTCGCGATGCTCGCGGGCGGCCACCTGCTGGTCGAAGGCGTGCCGGGGCTGGCCAAGACGCTCACCATCAAGACGCTGGCCGACACCGTGCGCGGCCAGTTCAAGCGCATCCAGTTCACGCCCGACCTGGTGCCGGCCGACCTGGTGGGCACGCGCATCTACAACCAGAAGACGGGCGAGTTCAGCACCTCGCTGGGGCCGGTGTTCGCCAACCTGCTCCTAGCCGACGAAATCAACCGCGCGCCGGCCAAGGTGCAAAGCGCGCTGCTCGAGGTGATGCAGGAGCGCCAGGTCACCATCGCCGGCGAGACGCACAAGGTGCCGCGCCCCTTTCTCGTGATGGCCACGCAGAACCCCATCGAGACCGAGGGCACCTACCCGCTGCCCGAAGCGCAGGTCGACCGCTTCATGATGAAGGTGATGGTCGACTACCCGAGCGACGAGGAAGAGTTCGTGATCGTGCAGCGCGTGATCGGCCCGGTGGTCACGGCCACGCCGGTCGCCACCACCGAACAGCTGGCCGAGCTGCAGGCCGAGGCGCGGCGCGTGTACGTCGACCCCTCGCTGATCCAGTACGCCGTCAAACTCGTGTCGGCCACGCGCACGCCCGAGAAGCATGGCCTGAAGGACCTGCGCCGCTTCATCACCTTCGGCGCCAGCCCGCGTGCCAGCATCAGCCTCACCGAAGGCGCGCGCGCCCTGGCGCTGCTGCGCGGTCGCAGCTACGCGCTGCCCGAAGACATGAGCGCGCTGGTGCCCGACGTGCTGCGCCACCGCGTGACGCTGTCCTACGAAGGCCTGTCCGAAGGGCTCACGCCCGACGGGCTGATCGAGAAGATCATGAAGGCCGTCCCCGCTCCTCCCAAGCCCCTCGAACATGAAAAGCTGGTGGCGTAAGGCCCCCGAGGCCGCGAACGACGACCGGCTCGCGATCGAAGCCGGCGGGGCCGAACGCGCGCTGCGCCGGCTCGAATGGACCGTGATCCGCCGCCTCGACGGCCTGCTGCAGGGCGACTACCGCACGCTGATGCGCGGCACCGGCCTGGACCTGGCCGACCTGCGCGAGTACCAGCACCATGACGACGTGCGCCACATCGACTGGAACGTCACCGCGCGGCTGCAGACGCCGCACGTGCGCGTGTTCACCGAAGACCGAGAGATGGCCGCATGGTTCGTGCTCGACCTGAGCCGCTCGGTCGATTTCGGCTCCGGCCTGAAGGCCAAGCGCGAGATCTCGGCCGGCTTCGTCGGCGTGCTCGCGCGGCTGCTCACGCGGCACGGCAACCGGGTCGGCGCGCTGGTCTACGGCCGCGACCTCGAGGCCGTGATCCCGCCGCGCACCGGCCGCCGCCATGTGCTGCACCTGCTGCACGCGATGGAAAAGCGCGCGAACCAGGCCGAGGCCGCGCCCGCGCAGAAGGGCATGACGCGCCTGGCCGACCTGCTGACCTCCGCCGCCGCGCTCATGCCGCGCCGCTCCACCGTGTTCGTGGTGTCCGACTTTCTCAGCGAGCCCGGCTGGGAGCGCCCGCTGGGCCAGCTGGTGCAGCGGCATGAAGTGATTGCCGTGCGCCTGTTCGATCCGCTCGAGCTCGAGCTGCCCGACCTCGGCCTGGTGCCGCTGCGCGACGCCGAGACCGGCGAGCAGCTGTGGGTCGACACCCATGACGCGGGGTTCCGCAAACGCTTCGCGCGGCTGGCCGCCGAACGCGAGACCACCCTGCGCGAGTCGCTGGCCCGGGCCGGCGTCGACGCCCTCGAACTCTCGACCAACGACGATCTGGTCGAAGCCATCGTGCGATTCGCGGACCTGCGCAAGCGCCGGGTCCGCGGCGTCGCAGCGGGTGGCGGGAAGGCGGTGGTGGCGGCATGACATTCCTCTGGCCTCAATTCCTCTGGCTGCTGGCGGCCTTGCCGCTGCTGGTGCTCCTGTATGTCTGGCTGATCCGCCGCAAGAAGAAGATGGCGGTGCGCTACGCCAGCCTGTCGATCGTGCGCGAGGCCATGGGCCCGGGCCAGAGCCTGCGGCGGCACATCCCGCCGCTGCTGTTCCTGGTGGCCATCACCGCGATGCTCGTGGCGGCGGCGCGGCCGATGGCGGTGGTGGTGCTGCCGTCGAACCAGCAGACCATCATCCTGGCGATGGACGTGTCGGGCAGCATGCGTGCGGCCGACGTGCAGCCCAACCGGCTGGTGGCCGCGCAGGAGGCGGCCAAGAGCTTCATCAAGGACCTGCCGCGCCACGTGAAGGTGGGCATCGTCGCCTTCGCGGGCAGCGCGCAGGTGGCGCAGCTTCCCACCACCAACCACGACGACCTCGTGACGGCCATCGACAGCTTCCAGTTGCAGCGCGCCACGGCCACGGGCAACGCCATCGTGGTGTCGCTGGCCACGCTGTTCCCCGACGCGGGCATCGACATCTCGCAGTTCAGCGCGCCCAGCCGCCAGCGCGGCATCCCGATCGACCAGAACGAGAAGCAGCTCAAGGAGTTCACGCCCGTGGCGCCCGGCTCGTTCACCTCGGCCGCGATCATCATGCTGACCGATGGCCAGCGCACCACCGGCGTCGACCCGCTGGACGCCGCCAAGGCCGCGGCCGACCGCGGCGTGCGCATCTACACGGTGGGCGTGGGCACGGTCGACGGCGAGACCATCGGCTTCGAAGGCTGGTCGATGCGCGTGCGCTTGGACGAAGAAACGCTCAAGGCCATCGCCAACAAGACCAGCGCCGAGTACTTCTACGCCGGCACCGCGAGCGACCTGAAGAAGGTCTACGAGACGCTGAGCTCCAAGCTCACCGTCGAGAAGAAGGAAACCGAGATCTCCGCGCTGTTCGCGCTGGGCGCGGCGGTGCTCACGCTGCTGTCGGCGGGGCTGTCGCTGCTCTGGTTCAACCGGATTCTTTAGCGCTGTTTTCTGCCACGGCGGGCGGCAGCTTCACCGCCCCCACGCCGCCCAGGAACAAGTCGGCCACGATCGGCGCGATGGCCGCGTGGTCGAGCCGGCCGCCGGGCTTCATCCAGGTGAACATCCAGTTGATCATGCCGAACAGCAGCATGGTCAGCGGCTTGGCGAGCTCGTCGCTCGGTGCGCCGGGGCGCAGCGCCGACACGGCGCGCGCAAAGCCGGCGACCACGGCGCGCTCCTGGTCGAGCACGCGCTCGCGGTCTTCGTCCTCGAGAAAGCGCACGTCGTCGGTCAACACGCGGTGCGCGTCCTGCGCGCCGGCGTACTCCTCGACGATGCGGTAGATGAAGCGGCGCAGGCGCTCCTCGTCGGTGGACGGCTGGGCCTCTTCCTCGGCCACCAGCGCCGCCAGCTTCGAGACGTGCGTCTCGGCGATGCTGATGAGCAGGCTGCTCTTGTCCTTGTAGTAGTGGTAGAGCGTGGCCTTCGACAGGTTGCAGGCCTCGGCGACCTGGTTCATCGAGGTCGCGGGGTAGCCGCGGCGGGCGAACAGCTGGGCGGCCTGCGCGAGGATCAGTTCGCGCTGGTCGTCGTAGGTGGCGGATCTTCCACGCGGCATCGGGTCTTCTTCCTGGGTTGTCTGTCGGTTGCTGGCGTGCAGCAGGCTCGATCTTGCATGAAGCCGCAGGGCTAGCCGCGGCGGGTGGCGATCAGGGATTTCACGTCGGTGGCGGGCAGGCGCGGCCTGTCTTTTTCCACCTCGGCGAGCGGCGCCACCTCGTGCAGGCTGGCCAGACTGCGCACCGTCAGCGCCTGGTAGGTCTGCGTGCCTTCGAGCTTCCAGGCGATCTCTTCGTCGCTGAGCTCGCGCCGCACCTTGGCCGGGATGCCCGCCGCGAGCGAGCGCGCGGGCACCTTCATGCCGGCGGGCACGAAGGCGCAGGCCGCGACGATGGCTTTCTCGCCCACCTCGGCCTCGTCCATCACCACCGCGTTCATGCCCACCAGCGCATCGCGCCGCACGATGCAGCTGTGCAGGATCGCGCCGTGGCCGATGTGGCCGTTGACCTCCACCACAGTGTCGTTGTCGGGAAAGCCGTGGATGCAGCAGTGGTCCTGCACGTTGGAGCCCTCCTGCAGCACGATGCGGCCGAAGTCGCCGCGCAGGCTGGCGCAGGGGCCGACGTAGCAGTGCGGGCCGACGATCACGTCGCCGATCAGCACGGCCGTGGGATGCACGTAGGCGCTCGGGTCGACGACAGGAATCACGCCGTCGATGGAATAGCTGGGCATTCGGTCTCCTTGTTTTCTGCAGGCCTCAGGGTTTGCCCTGAATGCACCCCGCTTGTGCCGGAATCGAGGTCGATCCTAAAATCAACCGAACGGTCGGTCAATAGTGTTTACGCACCGAGCCGTCCCCACAAAGGATGAAAGAGACACGCATGACCGAGCCTTTGGTACTCATCAGCGACAGCGGCGCCGTCCGCACGCTGAGCCTGAACCGCCCCGCGGCGCTCAACAGCTTCACGACCGGGCTGCACGCCGAGCTGCTGGCCGCGCTGGAAGCCGCGGCCGCCGACAGCAGCGTGCGCTGCGTGGTGCTCACCGGTGCCGGCCGCGCCTTCTGCGCGGGGCAGGACCTGGCCGACCCATCGGTCGCGCCCGACCCCACGCCGGGCGCCGCGCCCAAGGACTTGGGCCACGTCATCTCCACTTACTACGGCCCGCTGGTCGCACGCCTGCGCTCGATGCCGGTGCCGGTGGTTGCCGCCGTCAACGGCGTGGCCGCTGGTGCGGGCGCCAACCTCGCGCTGTGCTGCGACCTCGTCGTGGCCGGCCGCTCGGCCAGCTTTATCCAGGCCTTCACCAAAATCGGCCTCGTGCCCGACACCGGCGGCACCTGGCTGCTGCCGCGCCTCGTGGGCCCGGCGCGCGCGCTGGGCATCGCGATGCTGGGCGACAAGCTGCCCGCCGAGGAAGCCGCGCGCATCGGCCTGATCTGGCAGTGCGTGGACGACGCGGCCCTGGCCGACACCGCCGCCGCGCTGGCGGCGCGCCTGGCCGGCATGCCCACGCGCGCACTCGTCGCCATCCGCGAAGCGATGGCCGCCGCGCAAAACCTCGACCTGGGCGCGGCACTTGCCGAAGAAGCGCGCATCCAACGCGAGATGGGCAACGCCGACGACTACCGCGAAGGTGTCGAGGCTTTCCGCGCCAAGCGCGCCCCGGTGTTCAAGGACCGCTGAGATGACCGACGCTTCCCGCACCCCGCAACAGACCGCCGAGTACGTGCGCGACGGCATGTTCGCGAACGACAACGCCAGCAAGGGCCTGGGCATGCGCATCGTGGAGGTCGGCCCCGGCCAGGCCACGCTCGAGATGCGCGTGCGCCCCGACATGCTCAACGGCCACGCCATCTGCCACGGCGGCTTCATGGCCACGCTGGCCGACTCCACCTTCGCCTTCGCCTGCAACTCGTACAACGAGCTGACCGTGGCCTCGGGCTTCGCCATCGACTTCCTCGCGCCGGCGCGCGAGGGCGACGTGCTCACCGCGCGCTGCTTCGAAGTCTCCAAGGCCGGGCGCACCGGCGTGTACGACACCGAAATCACCAACCAGCGCGGCGAGCGCATCGCGATGTTCCGCGGACGCTCGTACACCGCCAAGGGCCGGCCGGCCGTCCCGGCCGCTTGAGGAGACACCCCACCATGACCGTGAAACGCCCCGCCCCCGGCGACCTCGAGCCGATCGAAACCGCCAGCCGCGACGAAATCGCCGCCCTGCAGCTCACGCGCCTGCGCGCCACGCTGCGCAACGCCTACGACCACGTGCCGCACTACCGCCAGGCCTTCGATGCCAAGGGCGTGCACCCCGACGACCTGAAGTCGCTGGCCGACCTGTCGAAATTCCCGTTCACGGTGAAGACCGACCTGCGCGACAACTACCCCTTCGGCATGTTCGCCGTGCCGCGCACGCAGGTGGCGCGCATCCACGCCTCGTCGGGCACCACCGGCAAGCCGACCGTGGTGGGCTACACGAAGAAAGACATCGACACCTGGGCCGACCTCGTTGCGCGCTCGATCCGCGCAGCGGGCGGACGGCCCGGCGACATGATCCACGTCGCCTACGGCTACGGCCTCTTCACCGGCGGCCTGGGCGCGCACTACGGCGCCGAGCGCGCCGGCTGTACCGTCATCCCGATGTCGGGCGGCCAGACCGAGAAGCAGGTCCAGCTGATTCAGGACTTCAAGCCCGACATCATCATGGTCACGCCCAGCTACATGCAGGTGATCATCGAGCAGTTCGAGCGCCAGGGCCTCGATGCCAAAGACAGCTCGCTCAAGGTCGGCATCTTCGGCGCCGAGCCGTGGACCGAGGCCATGCGCCGCGACATCGAGACCCGCGCCGGCATCGACGCCGTCGACATCTACGGCCTGAGTGAAGTGATGGGCCCGGGCGTGGCCAGCGAATGCGTCGAGAGCAAGGACGGCCCGGTGATCTGGGAAGACCACTTCTACCCCGAGATCATCGACCCCGAAACCGGTGAGCTGAAGGCCGACGGCGAAGAAGGCGAACTGGTCTTCACCTCGCTGAGCAAGGAAGCGATGCCCATCGTGCGCTACCGCACGCGCGACCTCACGCGCCTGCTGCCGCCCACCTCGCGGTCGTTCCGCCGCATGGGCAAGATCGTCGGGCGCAGCGACGACATGATGATCATCCGCGGCGTGAACGTCTTCCCCACGCAGGTGGAAGAGATCGTGCTCGCGCACAGCGCCCTCACCGGCCTGTACCAGGTGCGCGTGAGCCGTGAAGGCCTGCTCGACCAGGTCGAGGTGCACTGCGAACTCACGCCGCACGAAGCCGCCGCGGCCGACCGCAACGCGATTTCCGAGTGGGTGCAGCACCGCGTGAAGACGCTCATCGGCATCTCCACCCGCGTGGTCGTGCACGGCCCCGACGAAATGGAACGCACGCAGACCGGCAAGGCCCGGCGCGTCGTCGACACGCGCCCGCGCTGAGCGCCCGCGCGCCCCACACACCGCACCGAAAGGACACGCACATGTACACCCAGGCCATGGACACGATGGGCAAGGACGCAGGCGACGGCAAGCAAAAGGCCGTGCGCTCCGCCGACGAGATGCGTCTCGAGGAACGCTTCGACGCGCGCATCGACGCCGGCGACTTCATCGAGGCGAAAGACTGGATGCCCGAGCACTACCGCAAGACGCTGGTGCGCCAGATCAGCCAGCACGCGCACTCCGAAATCGTCGGCATGCTGCCCGAGGGCAACTGGATCAGCCGCGCGCCCACGCTCAAGCGCAAGGCCATCCTGCTGGCCAAGGTGCAGGACGAAGGCGGCCACGGCCTGTACCTGTACGCCGCCGCCGAAACACTGGGCACCTCGCGCGACCAGATGTTCGACGCGCTGCACACAGGCAAGGCCAAGTACAGCTCGATCTTCAACTACCCCACGCTCAGCTGGGCCGACATGGGCACCATCGGCTGGCTGGTCGACGGCGCGGCCATCATGAACCAGGTGCCGATCTGCCGCTGCTCGTACGCACCGTATGCGCGCGCCATGATCCGCATCTGCCGCGAAGAGAGCTTTCACCAGCGCCAAGGCTACGAGTCGCTGCTGACCATGATGACCCACGGCACCGACGCGCAAAAGGCGATGGTGCAGGACGCGGTCAACCGCTGGTGGTGGCCCTCGATCATGATGTTCGGACCGCCCGACGATCAGTCGCCCAACTCGGCGCAGTCGATGCGCTGGGGCATCAAGCGCTTCAGCAACGACGAGCTGCGCCAGAAGTTCATCGACGCCACCGTCGAGCAGGCCGCGATCCTCGGCGTGACCCTGCCCGACCCTGACCTCAAGTGGAACGAAGAGCGCCAGTCGCACGACTTCGGCGTCATCGACTGGAGCGAATTCTGGCGCGTGATCGCCGGTGACGGCCCCTGCAACCGGGAACGCCTGCAGGCCCGCGTCGACGCCTGGGACGACGGCGCCTGGGTGCGCGAAGCCGCGATGGCCCACGCCAACAAACAACCTCTGAAGGAAGCAGCATGAGCACCGAAATGAAGCAAGAGTGGCCCCTGTGGGAAGTGTTCGTGCGCAGCAAAGCCGGCCTCGACCACAAGCACTGCGGCAGCCTGCACGCGGCCGACCCCAAGATGGCGATCCAGATGGCGCGCGACGTCTACACGCGCCGCCAGGAAGGCAGCAGCATCTGGGTGGTGCGCTCCGACCAGATCGTGGCCAGCGACCCGGGCGACAAGGACATGTTCTTCGACCCGGCCGAAGACAAGGTGTACCGCCACCCCACCTTCTACGCGCTGCCCAAGTCCGTGGACCACATGTGAGCCAGGAACGGCACGCCATGCAAGCCTCGATCGAACTAAACCGCACGCCCGCCGTGCACTACCTGCTGCGCATCGGCGACACCTGCCTGGTGCTCGCGCAGCGCCTGGGCGAATGGTGCGGCCACGCACCGGTGCTCGAAGAAGACATCGCGATGGCCAACATCGCGCTCGACCTCGTCGGCCAGGCCCGCGCGGTGCTCACGCACGCCGGCCAGCTCGAAGGCGCCGGCCGCGCGCACGACGAAGACCAGCTCGCCTACCTGCGCGACGAGCGCGACTACTTCAACCTCACGCTGGTCGAGCTGCCGCGCGGCGACTTCGCCTTTGCCGTGCTGCGCAACACCATGGTCGCCACGCTGCTCAAGCTGCTGTGGCAACGCCTGGCCGCATCGAGCGACGCCGAGGTGGCCGCCATCGCCGGCAAGGCGCTGAAGGAAGCGCGCTACCACCAGCAGCACTCGGCCGACTGGGTCGTGCGCCTGGGCGACGGGACCGACGAGTCGCGCCGCCGCACCGAGAAGGCGCTCAAGCAGCTGTGGCTCTACGTGCCCGAGCTGTTCGACAGCGACGACGTCGATGCGCAGGCCAGCGCCAGCGGCCTCGGCCCGGCATGGAGCGAACTGCGCGAGCCGTGGCTGGCCGAGATGCAGCAGGTGCTCGACGCCGCCGGCTTGGCCATGCCGAAGGAAGCCGCCTTCCGCAGCACCGGCAAGCACGGCGTGCACAGCGAGCACATGGGCTACATCCTGGCCGAGATGCAGCACCTGCAGCGCAGCTTCCCTGGAGGCGTGTGGTGACGAACGCCCTGGCGTCGCGTGTCGATGCGGCGTGGGCCGTGCTGCACACCGTGCCCGACCCCGAGGTGCCGGCCGTGTCGGTCTGCGACCTGGGCATCGTGCGCGAGGTGATCGAACACGACGACGGCCTCGAGATCGTGCTCACGCCAACGTACTCCGGCTGCCCCGCGACGGAAGCCATCGAGCACGACGTGCTGGCCGCCATCGAGAACGCGGGCCTGGGCCGCGCGCGCGCCACGCTGCGCCGCGCACCCGCCTGGACCAGCGACTGGATCAGCGACGAAGGCCGCGACAAGCTCAAGGCCTACGGCATCGCGCCGCCCGCGCACCTAACGCCCGAGCAGGCCTCCAACACCGCCATGCCGATCAAGCTCTTCGGCCGCATGGCCGGCGAGCGCATCGCCTGCCCGCGCTGCGCCAGCGAGCGCACCGAGCGCCTCTCGGCCTTCGGCTCCACCGCCTGCAAGGCCCTGTACCGCTGCATGGCCTGCCGCGAACCCTTCGAACATTTCAAGCCTATCTGAGGCACGCCCACGATGAGCACCCTCTTCCACCCCCTGCGCGTGAAGGCCATCGAGCCCGACACGCACGAGGCCGTCATCGTCTCGTTCGAGGTGCCGCCGGCGCTGCGCGAAGTCTTCGGCTTCACGCAGGGCCAGTACCTCACGCTGCGCCATGACATCGACGGCCAGGACCTGCGCCGTTCCTATTCGATCTGCGCCGGCCTCGACGACGGCGAGCTGCGCGTCGGCGTGCGCAAGGTGCGCGGCGGCGTGTTCTCCAACTGGATCAACGCCCACCTGCAACCCGGCGACAGCCTGCAGGTGATGGCACCGCAAGGCCGCTTCTTCGTGCCCATCGAGCCCGAGGCCGCGCGCCACCACGTGGGCATCGCCGGCGGCAGCGGCATCACGCCGATCCTGTCGATCATGAAGACCGTGCTGGCGCGCGAGCCCAAGAGCCGCTTCACGCTGATCTACGGCAACCGCCAGCTGCAGTCCACGATGTTCAAGGAAGAGATCGAGGACCTGAAGAACCGCTACATGACGCGGCTCGTGCTGCAGCACGTGTTCTCCGACGAGCACACCGATTCGCCACTGGGCTTCGGCGTGATGAACCGCGAGAAGATCGGCGAGTTCCTGGCCTCGGTCGTGCCCGCCGCGCAGATCGACCACGTGTACGTGTGCGGCCCCTTCCAGATGAACGACGAGGCCGAGGCCGCGCTGCTCGCCGCGGGCGTGCCCGAGGACCGCATCCACATCGAGCGCTTCGGCGTCGCGCTGCCTTCGGCCAGCCAGGTCGGCGCGGTGGTGCACGAGGCGCAGCCGGGCGACGCCAAGCAGGCGCGCGTGACCATCGTGCGCGACGGCCTGCAGCGCGAGATCACCTACACCGAGGGCCAGCCCAGCATCCTCGATGCGGCGTCGGCGGCCGGGCTTGAGGTGCCGTTCTCGTGCACCTCGGGCGTGTGCGGCACCTGCCGCGCGAAGTGCGTGGACGGGGAAGTCCGCATGGAAAGAAACTTCGCGCTCGACAAGAATGAGGTGGCCGCGGGATTCGTGCTGACCTGCCAGGCCCACCCCCTGACCGAACGCGTCACGCTGTCCTTCGACGAGCGTTGAACGCACGGCTTTTCCCTCGGCCTTTCCCCTTTCAACCCGGAGACAAACCAACCATGAAATTCTTCAAGCCCCTGCTGATCGCCGCCCTGTGCGCCACGGCCCTCTCGGCCTGGGCCGACGTCAACGTCGGCGTGACCATCTCGGCCACCGGGCCGGCGGCGTCGCTCGGCATCCCCGAGAAGAACACCATCGCGCTGATGCCCAAGACGATCGGCGGGCAGAAGATCAACTACATCGTGCTGGACGATGCCTCCGACACCACGGCCGCCGTGAACAACACGCGCAAGCTGATCGCCGAGAACAAGGTCGACGTGATCCTGGGCTCGACCACCACGCCGGCCTCGCTCGCGATGATCGACGTGGCCAGCGAGGCGCAGACGCCGATGATCTCGGTGGCCGCCTCGGCCCGCATCATCGAGCCGATGGACGCCAAGAAGAAGTGGGTCTTCAAGACGCCGCAGAACGACATCATGATGTCGCTGGCCATCGCCGAGCACATGGCCGCCAACGGCGTGAAGACGGTCGGCTTCATCGGTTTCTCCGACGCCTACGGCGAAGGCTGGGCGCAGGAATTCGCGAAGGCCGCCGACCTGAAGAAGATCAAGATCGTGGCCAACGAACGCTATGCACGCTCCGACACCTCGGTCACCGGCCAGGCGCTGAAGCTCATGTCGGCCAAGCCCGACGCGGTGCTGGTCGCCGGCTCCGGCACGCCGGCCGCGCTGCCGCAGAAGACGCTCAAGGAGCGCGGCTACACCGGCAAGATGTACCAGACGCACGGCGTGGCCAACGCCGACTTCCTGCGCGTGGGCGGCAAGGACGTCGACGGCACCTTCCTGCCGGCCGGCCCGGTGCTCGTGGCCGACCAGCTGCCCGCCAGCAACCCGGTGAAGAAGTCTGCGCTCGCCTACGTCGCCGCCTATGAAGCCGCCTACGGCAAGGGCACGGTCTCGACCTTCGGCGCACACGCCTGGGACGCGGGCCTCCTGATGAGCTCGGCCGTGCCGGTCGCGCTGAAGAAGGCCCAGCCGGGCACGCCCGAGTTCCGCGCTGCCCTGCGCGATGCGCTCGAGCAGACCAAGGACGTGTCGGGCGCGCACGGCGTGTTCAACATGACGGCTGCTGACCACCTGGGCTTGGACCAGCGCGCCCGCGTGATGGTCAAGATCGAAAACGGCGCCTGGAAATACCAACCCTGAGCTCGCCCCCAGGCTCCGCGCACTTCGTGTCGTTTCTCCTACCCCCTACCGGGGGCAACACCAGAGGCCCGGCAAAGCCGGTTCCTCGGTGTTCCTGGAACAGGTTGCGATGGTGTTTGTGGCAACGACCGCAATGACGGTCGCTCTTGATCTGATCTGACGCACGGGCTCCGCCCGAAGGTTTTCATATGGACTTGCAGATTGCCCTGTTGCTGGGGCAGGACGGCATCGTGAACGGCGCGGTCTACGGACTGATGGCGCTCGCGCTGGTGCTGGTGTTTTCGGTCACGCGCGTGATCTTCATTCCGCAGGGCGAGTTCGTCGCCTTCGGTGCGCTTTCCATGGCGGCGCTGCAGGGCGGGCGCACGCCGGCCACGCTGTGGCTGCTGGTGGCGTTGGGCGTCATGGCGCTGGCCGTGGAGGTGTGGCGCTGGAAGCGCGGCGCGACCATCGACTGGCGCTCGGCCTTCACCTGGTGCGTCGCCTTCCCGGCGATCGCCGCGGTGCTGGTGCTGGGCCTCAAACCCACGTCGATGACGATGCAGGCGGTGACCACGCTGGTGCTGATCGCGCCGCTGGGGCCGTTGCTCTATCGCCTGGCGTACCGCCCGTTGGCCGACGCCACGGTGCTGATGCTGCTGATCGTCTCGGTCGCGCTGCACGGCGTGCTGGTCGGCCTGGGCCTGTTCTTCTTCGGTGCCGAAGGTTCGCGCACCACGCCGTTCTCCGACGTGCGCTTCGACATCGGCGGCATCCCCGTGAGCGGGCAGTCGCTCGTGGTGGTGGGCGTCACGCTGCTCTTGGTGATTGCGATGTTCTGGTTCTTCGGCCGCTCCATGGTCGGCAAGGCGCTGCGCGCCACCGCCATCAACCGCGTGGGCGCGCGGCTCTCGGGCATTCCCACCGAGCTGTCGGGCGACCTGAGCTTTGCGCTTGCGGCACTCATCGGCGCGGTGTCGGGCCTGCTGATCGCACCGATCACCACGGTCTACTACGACACCGGTTTTCTCATCGGCCTGAAGGGCTTCGTGGCCGCCATCGTCGGCGGGCTCGCGAGCTACCCGCTGGCGCTCGCGGGCGCGCTGCTGGTCGGCCTGCTGGAGGCTTTCTCTTCGTTCTGGGCCAGCGCGTACAAGGAAGTGCTGGTGTTCACTTTGATCATTCCGGTGCTGTGGTGGCGTTCGCTGCGCAGCCACCATGTGGAGGACGAGGAATGAGCGCGCCGTCGACTTCATCTTCGCCCGCCACCGCCGCGCACGCGGGCCGTCCGCTGGTCACGCCGCGCACCCTCACGCTGGTGTGCATCGTGGCACTCGCGCTGGCCTGGGGCTGGCTGCCCGACTTCACGGTCGCGGTGCTCAGCAACATCGGCCTGTACGCACTGGTGGCCGCCGGACTGGTCATGCTGACCGGCGTGGGCGGCATGACCTCCTTCGGCCAGGCCGCGTTCGTCGGCATGGGCGCCTATGCCACCGCGTGGATCTGCACCTCGCCCACGGCCGCGGGCTGGCTCGGCGGCATCGCCGGTTCGGCGCTGGTGCCGTGGCTGGGCCTGCTGCTCGGGCTGGTGCTGACCTTCGCGCTGGCCTGGGCGCTCGGCGCGGTCACGCTCAAGCTGTCGGGCCACTACCTGCCGCTGTGCACCATCGCCTGGGGCCTGAGCCTGTACTTCCTGCTCGGCAACATGGAGTTCCTGGGTGGCCAGACCGGCATCACGGGCGTGCCGCCGCTCGTGGTCGCAGGCATCTCGCTGGCCACGCCGCGCGCGCTCGGCGTGGTGATCTGGACCGTGCTGCTGCTGGCGCTGTGGGCGCTGCACAACCTGCTCGACTCGCGCGAAGGCCGCGCCATCCGCGCGCTCAAGGGCGGCCGGCTCATGGCCGAGTCGATGGGCGTCGATACGGCGCGTCACCGCATCAAGCTGTTCGTGCTGGCCGCGCTGCTGGCGGCCGTGTCGGGCTGGCTCTACGCGCACATGCAGCGCTTCGTGAACCCGACGCCGTTCAACCTCAACATCGGCATCGAGATGCTGTTCATGGCGGTGGTCGGCGGCGCGGGCCACCTGTGGGGCGCGGTGCTCGGCGCCACGCTGATCACGCTGCTCAAAGAGAAGCTGCAGGACATCCTGCCCGCGCTGCTGGGCACCAGCGGCAACTTCGAAGTGGTGGTGTTCGGCCTGCTGATGCTGTTCGTGCTGCAGCGCTTTGCCGACGGCCTGTGGCCCACGCTGGCGCGGCTCGTGAGCCGCTGGGTGCGGCCGGTGGCCAAGGCGCCCGCAGCCAACGCAGCCGCACCGGCGGCGCAGCTCGCGCAGCGCGTGCTGCCGGCGGCGGGCACGATGCTGTTGCAGGCCGATGCGGTCAGCAAGCGCTTCGGTGGCCTCATCGCCAACAACGACATCTCGATGACGCTGAAGGCCGGCGAGATCCACGCGCTGATCGGACCGAACGGCGCGGGCAAGAGCACCTTCTTCAACATGATCTCGGGCGTGGACGACCCCAGTTCGGGTGAAGTGCGGCTCGAAGGCGATGCCATGTCGGGCCGCCCCTCGCGTGCCTTCGCGGCGCGCGGCCTGGGCCGCACCTTCCAGCACGTGCGCCTGCTGGGCCAGCGCAGCGTGGTCGAGAACGTGGCGCTCGGTGCGCACCTGCGCGCGAAACGCGGCTGGCTCGCGGCGATGCTGCGGCTGGACCGCGCCGATGAGGCTGCGCTGATGGCCGAAGCCCGCAAGCAGATCGAGCGCTGCGGCCTGGGCGCGCACGCCGACACGCCGGCCGCCTCGCTCTCTCTGGGGCAGCAGCGCGTGGTCGAGATCGCACGCGCGCTCGCCGGCCAGCCCTCAGTGCTGCTGCTGGACGAACCCGCCGCCGGCCTGCGCCACCTGGAAAAGCGCGCGCTCTCCGAGCTGCTGGGCCAGCTGCGCGCCGAAGGCCTGGGCATCCTCGTGGTGGAGCACGACATGGAGTTCGTGATGAACCTCGCCGACCGCATCACCGTGCTCGAGTTCGGCACCGTGATCGCCACCGGCACGCCGGCCGAAGTGCAGGCCAACCCGCGCGTGCTCGAGGCCTACCTCGGTGGCGCCGACGACGAACTGCTGGAAGACGCCCGATGAGCCACCCTATTCTTCAACTCGAAGATTTCTGCGTCGCCTACCGCACCGTCGAGGCGGTGCACAGCGTGCGACTGCACGTGAACGAAGGCGAGATCGTCACCGTGATCGGCCCCAACGGCGCCGGCAAGACCACGCTGCTGTGCGCGGCCATGGGCCTGCTGCCCTCGACCGGCAAGCTGTCGCTCGACGGCGAGCGCATCGCACGCCCGGGCGTCGAGACCATGGTGGCGCGCGGCGTGGCGCTGGTGCCCGAGCGGCGCGAGCTGTTCGGCGAAATGTCGGTCGAAGACAACCTGCTGCTCGGCGGCTTCTACCAGTGGCGCAAGGGCCAGCGCGACCAGCGCGCGCGCATGGACGAGATCTTCGAGATCTTCCCGCGCCTGAAGGAGCGCCGTCCGCAGATGGCCTCCACGCTCTCCGGCGGCGAGCGCCAGATGCTGGCCATCGGCCGTGCGCTCATGGCGCGCCCGCGCCTGCTGATGCTCGACGAACCGTCGCTGGGCCTGGCCCCGCTGGTGGTGCGCGAGGTGCTGCGCGTGGTGTCGCAGCTGCGCAAGCACGGCGTGTCGGTGCTGCTGGTGGAACAGAACGCCCGCGCCGCGCTGCAGGTGGCCGACCGCGCCTACGTGCTCGAGATGGGCGCCGTGGCGCTCGAAGGCAATGCCGGCGATCTGCTGCACGACCAGCGAATCATCGATACCTACCTGGGCATCGGCAACAAGAAATAACCCCCGCGCAGCGCGCGCTCCGCGCCGCTGCGCCTTCCCTCTTCAAAGGACACGCGCCATGACCACCCTTCAAAGCTACATCGCCGGCCGCTGGATCGGCCAGGAAGCCGCGCAATCGCTGCGCAGCGCCGTCAACGGGCAGGCCGTTGCGAGCACGCACGCCGAGGCCATCGACTTCGCCGAGGCGCTGGCGCACGCGCGCGGCGTCGGCATCCCCGCGCTCATGAAGCTCGACTTCCAGCAGCGCGCCGAACGCCTGAAGGCGCTGGCCAAATACCTGGCCGCGAACAAGGAAGCGCTGTATGCCGTGTCGGCCCACACGGGCGCCACGCGCGCCGACGGCTGGATCGACATCGAGGGCGGCGCCGGCACGCTCAGCGCCTACGCCAGCATCGGCACCAACGAGCTGCCCTCGGGCAACCTCGTGCACGAAGGCCCGGCCTTCCCGCTGGGCAAGAAGGGCGGCTTCGCGGGCACGCACATCCTGGTGCCGCGCGGCGGCGTGGCGGTGCACATCAACGCCTTCAACTTCCCGGTGTGGGGACTGCTCGAGAAATTCGCGCCCAGCTTCCTGGCGGGCATGCCCTGCATCGGCAAGCCGGCCACGGCCACCAGCTACCTCACCGAGGCGCTGATGAAGCTCATCGTGCAGTCGGGCATCCTGCCCGAGGGCAGCCTGCAACTCGTGATCGGCAGCACGGGCGACCTGCTCGACCGCCTCGAAGGGCCCGACGTGGTCACCTTCACCGGCTCGGCCGACACCGCCGCCAAGCTGCGCGTGAACGCGAACCTGGTGCGCCAGTCGATCCCGTTCAACGCCGAAGCCGACTCGCTCAACTGCGCGATCCTCGCGCCCGACGTGACGCCCGACGACGAGGAGTTCGATCTCTTCGTGAAGGAAGTGGCGCGCGAGATGACCATCAAGGCCGGCCAGAAGTGCACCGCCATCCGCCGTGCGATCGTGCCGCGCCAGCACCTCGATGCGGTGGCCGAGAAGCTGCGCGCGCGCCTGGCCAAGACCGTCATCGGCGACCCGTCGCGCGAAGACGTGCGCATGGGCGCCCTCGCCTCGCGCGACCAGCAGGCCGACGTGGCCGAGCGCGTCGCCACGCTGCTGCAGGGCGCGGAGCTGGTGTACGGCGAACGCGACGGCTTCTCGCCCGTGGGCGACGGCGTGAGCGAAGGCGCGTTCTTCGCGCCCACGCTGCTCTTGAGCCGCAAGCCGCTCGAACACGACGCCGCGCACGACGTCGAGGCCTTCGGCCCCGTCAGCACGCTCATGCCCTACGACGGCATCGACGAAGCGTTGGCGCTGGCCGCGCGCGGCAAGGGCAGCCTCGTGGGCACGCTGGTCACGCGCGACCCGGCCATCGCCGCCAAGGCCATTCCGGTCGCTGCCGCCTGGCACGGCCGCCTGCTGGTGCTCGATCGCGAGGCCGCCGCCGAATCGACCGGCCACGGCTCGCCGCTGCCGGTGCTCAAGCACGGCGGCCCGGGCCGCGCGGGCGGTGGCGAAGAACTCGGGGGCCTGCGCGCCGTGAAGCACTACCTGCAGCGCGCCGCGCTGCAGGGCTCGCCCACCATGCTCGCGGCCGTGACCGGCGAGCACGTGCGCGGCGCCGCGCTGCGCGAGAGCGAGGTGCACCCCTTCCGCCGCTACTTCGAAGAACTGCGCATCGGCGACTCGCTGCTCACGCACCGCCGCACCGTGGGCGAGGCCGACATCGTCGCCTTCGGCGGCATCTCGGGCGACTACTTCTACATGCACTTCGACGAAGAGGCGGCCAAGGCCTCGCCCTTCGGCAAGCGCATCGCGCACGGCTACTTCGTGCTGTCGGCGGCCGCGGGCTTGTTCGTGTCGCCCTCGCCCGGCCCGGTGCTGGCCAACTACGGCCTGGACACGCTGCGCTTCGTCAAGCCCGTGGGCATCGGCGACACAATCCAGGCGCGCCTGACCTGCAAGCGCAAGATCGACCGCAACAAGAAGGACGCGAGCGGCCAGGGCCAGGGCGTGGTGGCCTGGGACGTGGAGGTGACCAACCAGCTCGGCGAACTGGTCGCGAGCTACGATATCCTGACGCTCGTCTCCAAGAAACCCACCACCCCAAGCTCCACCTGATGTTCGATCTCACAGGAAAAGTCGCGCTCGTCACCGGCGGCAACGGCGGCATCGGCCTCGGCATGGCGCAGGGCCTCGCCAAGGCCGGCGCCCGCGTCATCATCGCGGCGCGCAATGCGCAGAAGTCGGCCGCCGCGGTCGAATCGCTGAAGGCATTGGGCAGCGACAGCTTCGCGCTCGCGCTCGACGTGACCGACGAAGCCTCGGTGCAGAAGGCCTTCGACGAGGTCGCCGCGCGCTGCGGCCGGCTCGACATCCTCGTCAACAACGCCGGCACCACGGTGCGCAAGCCCGTCGACCAGCTCGCGCTGGCCGAGTGGCACCAGGTGATGGACACCAACCTCACCAGCGCCTTCCTGTGCAGCCGCGCCGCGCACCCGCACCTGAAGGCCGCGGGCGGCGGCAAGATCATCAACATCGGCTCGATGATGTCGATCTTCGGCGCGCCCTACGCGCCGGCCTACGCCGCGAGCAAAGCCGGCATCGTGCAGCTCACCAAGTCGACCGCGCTCTCGTGGGCGGCCGACCAGATCCAGGTCAACGCCATCCTGCCGGGCTGGTTCGAGACCGAGCTGACCGACGGTGCGCGCACCCAGATCCCGGGCCTGTACGAGCGCGTGAAGGCGCGCGCCGCGGCCGGCCGCTGGGGCCAGCCTTCGGACATCGCAGGCACCGCCGTGTTCCTGGCCAGCGCCGCCTCCGACTACGTGACCGGCACCGCCATCCCGGTCGACGGCGGGTTTTCGATCTCCGGCTGAGTCTTGCGGGCCGTGTAAATTCGGCCGCCATGCTCCTCTGGTTCCAGCTTTTCCTTTTCGTCGCCGGCACGGCCGCGCTGCTGTACGTGTCGCGCGGGCCGCTGAGCCAGCCCGGCTCGCACGGCTTCTACCGCTTCTTCGCGTGGGAATGCATGCTGGTGCTGATCGTGCTGAACCTGCCGGTGTGGCATGTCGATCCGCTCTCGTTCACGCAGCTGCTCTCGTGCGTGCTGCTGGCGCTGTCGATCTGGCTGCCGATCCACGCGGTGCGGCTGCTCAAGGCGCAGGGCAAGCCGAGCGAGGCGCGCAACGACGACCCGGCCCTGTACGGCTTTGAAAAGACCTCGGCGCTGGTGACCACCGGCGCCTTCCGCTACATCCGCCACCCGATGTACACGGCGCTGATGCTGCTGGCCTGGGGCGCGTTCCTCAAGCAGTTCACCTGGCTCACGCTGGCGCTCGTGCTGATGGCCACGCTGTTCCTCTTCCTGACGGCGCTGCGCGACGAGAAGGAATGCCTCGCGCATTTCGGCGACACCTACCGCGACTACATGCGCGGCACGCGGCGCTTCATTCCTTTCGTGCTGTAGCGCCGGGCGCTTCGGACGCGCCCTCTTCTTTCCTCGCGCCCCACCAGGCCACGAGCACCAGCCCGCCCTTGCGCACCAGCAGCACCGCCATGACCACGAGCACGGCCCGCGACGCCACGTAGCCCGCGATACCGAGCACCGTGGACGGCAGCGGCTTGGACGCCCAGAAGATGACCCAGGCCGCCAGCCCGGCCATCGCCAGCCCGCCGACGACCAGCATCACGCCACCCACCATCCACGTGAGGATCGCGAGCCGCGCGGCCAGGCCGGTCAGGCGGTCGGCGCCGGGCCAGTCGCGCCAGGTCCACAGCGCGGCCAGGCCCAGCGACCCCATCATGGCCGCCAGCAGGCCCATGAGGCTGTAGCCGACCACGGTGATGATCTGGTTCAGGTCCGGCATGCAGGCTACGGTGTCAAACGCGGCAGCGTCTTCGCATCGACCGCCTCCCCGTCCACGATGAAGTGCCCGCCCGCCACATGGTGCAGCGTGCGCAGGTCGTCGTGGCCCTCGAAATGCCAGCGCCCTTCGGAGAACACGCGCGCGTCGGCCTGCGCCGCGATCACCTCGCCCAGGAACAGGTCGTAGCGCTGCTGGATCGGCGGCTCGGGCAACAGCCGGCATTCGAGCCAGGCCGCGCAGCCCTCGAGCAGCGGCGTGCCGGTGGCGTCGCCCGCGAAGGTCGCGAGGCCGTAGGCGGCGAACTTGTCGCTGCCGTCGCGCTCGGCGATCTCGCGGCCCGAGCTGTTGCCCAGCGCCTCGGTCAAGTCGAGCTGCGCGCGCGTGGGCACCTGCAGCGCGAAGGTGCCCGCGCCTTCGAGCAGCACGCGCGTCCAGGTGCTCTTGTCGAGCACGACCGCCACCTTGGGCGGATCGAAGTCCAGCGGCATCGCCCACGCCGCGGCCATGATGTTGCGCCGGCCGTCGTGCGCGGCGCTCACGAGGACGGTCGGGCCGTGGTTCAGGAGACGGTAGGCCTTGTTCAGCGGAACCGGCCGGCGATAAGAGGCATTCATGCGCGGGAGGCTCGCGAAAGCGAGCCCGGAGGATGGCGGCCCGCCAGCCTACCAGCAGGCGCCGGGCTGCTCAAACGCCCGGTTGTTGCCCGTCACGCCGCATAGGCGTCGCACAGGGCGAGGTACTCGTCGCCCGAAATCTCCAGCGCCGTCGCGCGGCGCAGCACGCGGGCCTTCGGCTTGGGCAGGTCGGTCTTGATCTGGATCTGCTTGCCGATGGGAATGCCCATGTAGTCCTGGTTGACCCAGGTGTTCTCGACGATGTTGTGCCACGGCAGCAGCAGGCCGTTCTCGAAGGTCAGGCCCTGGCGGCCGATGACGAAGGCAGGCGTCGCGATGTTGGCCAGCGTGCGGATGCACTTGACGGCCAGCCACGCGGCCAGCAGGCCGAAGCCCGCCGCGATGAGGATGCCGATGTTCTTGTCCTGCGCGCGGATGCACAGCACGGCGAGCACGACCGCCACCACCACCCAGAGCGTGGCACCGGCGATCAGCCGCGTGCGGGAGTAGAAGACGGGGCGGTCCTGGCGGGTTTTTTCCTGTTGGCTGGCGGAGCTGTAGATTTCCATTTTGGAGTCGCTGTACTTTGGAGATTGAAGAAAGAAAAAGAAGAGGGAGTCACGCCGACGGCAGGCGTTGCATGAGGCAGCTCATCAGCACCGGCTCGTTGTCGATCTTCGAGCGATCGATCTTGCGGGTCTTGCCGTTGGCGACGATGAGCAGGTGCTCGTCGACGTCCATCGCTTCGGCGTCCGACTGCGTGCGGATCGTGTCGATGCTCGACCACGCGATGAGTTGGCCCTTGTGCACCAGCCCTTCCGCATTGAGCGCCAGCGCGCCGAAGGGCACGGTGTCGCCCGCATGCAGGCGCCGCTCGACGTCGTGCCGCAGCACTTCGCCCACGGCCTCTTCCACTTCGGCGACGAGCGCATACGGGTCGTCCCACAGGTCGAGCCGCAGGCGCAGCGTCTGGCCATCGCGGGTGGTGAGCAGCAGGTGGTTGCGGTTGTGGCGATGGCGCAGCCGCGTCACGTCGGCAAAGGCGATGGTCTGCGTGCCCAGCTGCAGGCCGTGCGCGGTCAGCGTCAGCACCTGCGGGGTGCGCAGCCACGCGAAGAAGTCGCTGCCCTTCCAGCAGATCAGGTAGATCGCCGCCGGGATCGCCAGCACCAGCACGAAGAAGGCGCCCTTGTAGCGCACGAAGTCCGGCGTGATGAGGTACGGAAGGATGTAGATCTTGGCCGGCACCAACACCATGGCGCAGAAGACATAGATCGCGGCCAGGCCGGCCAGCACACAGTAGAACGCGTAGCGCGGAAAGATGCGGTCGTGACGAAGGGGCATGTGAAGCAAATACCCAATGCGTCGACAACGGGCGTGGTGGCGTGGAGCTGAATTGCGCGCACGACCATACCAGCGGGAAGCGTCGCTCTCGAGGCTTCGCATGCGTTAACGCATCTTTTTTTTGAGCCGAGAACGCCCGCCGAGCAACCGGTTAACCGAGAAGCTTTAAGTTTGATGCCCGCTTCGACACAAGCGCTGCTTAAGCATTCATGGCAACTCTGCAAGCAACGCGCGGTGTGCGATGCGCACCCGCGCAATCAGCGCGGCAACGTCGCCTGCCGCCTGAACTCGCTCGGGCTGCCGCCCGTGTGCGCGCGGAACACGCGGCTGAAGTGCGAGAGGTTGCCGAAGCCCGCGCCCAGCGCGATGTCGGTGATGGAGCGCGCGGCGTTCGCGGGGTCGATCAGGTCGCGGATGCTGGCCGCCAGCCGCTGGTGCTGGATGTAGCCGGTGAGCGTGTCGTCGTCGCCCGCGAAGGCCTGGTGCAGCAGGCGCTTGCTGCAACGCAGGGCCAGCGCCATGCCGTCAATGGACAGCGCCGGGTCGCGCAGGTTCTGCGCCACGTGGCGGTGGATGCGGTCTTTCAGCGCCTCGCGCTGGGTCTGGGCGGTGCTGCGGCCCGCCAGCTCCATGAGCGACAGGCGCACCAGCTGGATCAGCAGCTCGCCCGCGCCGCGCGCGGCGGCCTCGCTCATGTGGGGCAGCTCCAGGTAGGTGTTGCGCATGGTCTCCAGCGCCACGCGCGAGATGCCGCTGTCGCCGCCGATGCGCCGCGCCACGAGGTCGCCCAGCGGCAACGCGGGCGAGGCGATCTGGTCTTTCGGCAGCATCACGATGAGGTGATCGCTGCGCTCGGGATTGGCCACGGTGTAGTCGAGCGTGGTGTCGTACAGCGTCCAGCCGCCCGCGCGCACCGCCGCCGCGCGCCCGCGCTGCGTGACCTCGGCCGAGCCCTGCCAGGGCGCGACGATCTTCAGGTAGGGCGCATCGCTCAGGCGCGCCATCTGCGGCGTGCGCAAGACGCGATGCCGGTTGGCCTCGAGCCGCGTGAGGATCACGTCGCCCGCGTGCGAGGACGCCAGGTGGCCGTCGAAATCGCTGTCGCCATACAGGTCGGAGCCGAGGCCGCCGAAGTGGCGCCACACCCACTCGCACCACAGCGGCCCGCGTTCCTTCGGCGGGATGGCGTCGGTGGACAGGAGCAGGGACGCGGTCATGGGGCGAAAGCAGTGAAGACGAAAGATTGCAACACGGCAGCAGGATGCCGCGCATTGTGGAGTGCCCGCAAAGCCCTCGCCTTTGCGGGTTAACCACTAGACGCCTGCACGCTGCGTCAAGTGCTTTGTGCGCGGCAGGCACAGCGGCAAAGGGCGTGCGTTTCTACGATCCCGGTCAGCGGGCGCATACCGACGCCCGGAAGGAGACCTCCATGCTTCACCCCACCCGCCGCCACTGGATCCAGGGCACGGCCACCGCGCTGGGCGCGGCCGCCGTCGCGCCACAGCTGTTCGCGCAAAGCGCCCCCGTTCGCATCGGCTACGCCATCGCCCGCACCGGCCCCTGGGCCGCGGGCGCGCAGGTGAGCCAGGAACCCAACTACCTGCTGTGGGCCGAGCAGGTCAACGCCGCGGGCGGCCTGTCGGTGAAGGGCACCAAGCGGCCCATCGAGCTGATCGGCTACGACGACCGCAGCGAGACCGAGACCTGCGTGCGCACGTTTGAAAAGCTCATGGGCAGCGACAAGGTCGACCTCGTGCTGCCGCCCTGGGGGTCGGGCGCCAACTTCGCGGTCGCGCCGCTGGCCAACCGCTTCGGCTACCCGCTGCTCGCGCCCACCGCCCTGTCGCGCAAGCTCATCGACATGCGCCTGCCCTTCTTCTTCTCGCTCTTGCAGCAGCCCGACAAGATGATGGGCGCGCTGGTCGACATGCTGGTGGCGCAGAACGTGAAGACCATCACCATCGTCTACATGGACGACCTGTTCGGCCTGGAGAACTTCGCGGCGCTGAACAACGCGCTGAAGAAGACGCAGATCCAGGTGCTCGACCGCAAGAGCTACCCGCTGGGCGTGAAAGACCTCGCGCCCGTGCTGCGCACCATGAAGGACCTGAACCCCGATGCCTTCATCGGCATCACCTACCCGCCGGACACCATCCTCGCGAGCCGGCAGGCGCGCGAGGTGGGCTTCAACCCGAAGTACTTCTACGCCTCGGTGGGCACCGCCTTCCAGCTCTACAAGAACGTGATGGCCGCCAACACCGAGGGCGTGATCGGCATGGGCTCGTGGAACGGCAAGACCAGCCCCGAGGCCAAGGCCTACTTCGATGCGCACACCAAGAAGTTCGGCAAGGAGCCTGACCGCTGGGCCAGCGGCCACGCGTGGGCCGGCCTGCAGATCCTGCAGCAGGCGGTGGAGAAAGTGGGCCTCGATCGCAAGGCGCTGCGCGAGCAGATCGCGAAGAACGAGTTCAAGACCATCCTCGGGCCGATCCGCTTCGAGGGCAGCGAGAACGCGTCGATCCCCGGCACCGTGTCGCAGTGGCAGGGCAGCGACTTCGAAGTGGTGTGGCCGAAAGACCGCGCCACCGCCCAACTGATGCCGAAGCCGGCCTGGAAATAACAGCGTGTCGTTCTCTGGATGGGCCGAGCTCCTGGCCGGCGGATTGATCACGGGCGGCATCTATGCGCTGGTGGCCATCGGACTGAACCTGCAGTACGGGCTGATGCGCATCATGAACATCTCGCACGGCGAGTTTTTGATGCTCGGCGCCTTTCTCACCTGGTGGGCGCACACGGCGCTGGGCATTTCGCCGCTGGTGTTCATGCCGGTGGCTTTCGTGCTGCTGATGGCGCTGGGCATGGCGGTGCACTGGCTGTGCTTCCGGCAGGTGGCGGCGCGCGCGCCGAACGTCGACGTGTTCGAGGCGCGCAGCCTGATGGTCGGCTTCGGCCTCATGTTCTTCGTGCAGAACACCGCCCTGCTCGTGTGGGGCGGCGACCTGCGCGGCTACGACTACCTGGCCGAGCCGGTGCAGCTGGGCGAGATGCGCTTCACCGCCAACAAGCTGGTGCTGTTCGGCGTGGCGCTGGCGCTGAGCCTCGTGCTCATCGCGCTGCTCAAGCTCACGCTGCTGGGCAAGGCGGTGCGCGCGCTGATGCAGTCGCCCACCGGCGCGCAGCTCGTGGGCATCAACACCAGGCGGCTGCACCCGCTGATGCTCGGCATCGGCCTGGGCCTGTCGGGGGTGGCCGGTGCCCTGCTGTCGATGACCTACGAGATCTCGCCCTCGATGGGCGAGCCCTACACCGTGACGGCGCTGATCGTCATCACCCTCGGCGGCTTCGGCAGCATCGCGGGCAGCCTCGTCGGCGGCCTGCTGCTGGGCGTGGTCGAAGCGCTGGGCATGCACTACACGAGCCCCTCGCTCAAGATGCTGCTGTCGTATGCCGTGTTCATCGGCGTGCTGATCTGGCGGCCCAACGGACTGTTCTCCAGAAGATGAATTCCCTCTTTCAAAACAAACCGTGGTGGGTGCTTTGCATCGGCCTCGTGCTGGCGGCCGCCGTGCCGTGGGTCGCGAGCGAGTTCATCGCCTCGGTGGCGCTCGGCTGCCTGATGTACATCGCGCTGGCCACGAGCTGGTCGCTGTTCTGCGGTGCCACGCGCTACCTGTCGCTGGCCACCTCGGCCTTCTTCGGCCTGGGCGCGTATGCGAGCGCCACGCTGCTCGAGGTGCTGCCCTGGCCATTGGTGATCCTGAGCGGCGCGGCCATCGCGAGCGCGGTGGCGGTGCTGATGGGCGCGGCCGTGCTGCACCTGCGCGGCACCTACTTCGCGGTGCTGACCTTCGGCATGACCGAGCTGATCCGCCATGCCGTCACCTTCGTGGAGAAGCAGGTCTCGGGCACCGTGGGTCGCGTGCTCACGGTGGTGCCATCGAACGAGACGGTGTACCTCACGGTGCTGGCGATTGCGGGCACGGCCATTGCCACCGCACTGCTCGTGAAGCGCAGCCGCTTCGGCCTGGCGCTGGCCGGCATCGGCGCCGACGAGCAGCGCGCGCAGACGCTGGGCGTGGACACGCGCCGCGTGAAGATCGCCGGCTTCGCACTCACCGCCGCCTTCGCCGGTGCGGTGGGCGCGGCGATGGCTGTGCGCTGGACCTACATCGAGCCGGCCGCCGTGTTCAGCCCCTTCATCGGCTTCCAGACCGTGCTGATCGCGATGATCGGCGGGGCCGCCAGCATCGGCGGGCCGGTGGCCGCGGCCATCGTGTTCAGCCTGCTGTCGGAGACGCTGCGGCTGCAGCTGCCCTACGGCTACATGATGGTGCTGGGGCTGCTGCTCATCCTGTGCGTGATGTACCTGCCCAACGGCCTCGCGTCGCTGTGGCAGCGCAAGGCGGCCGCGTTGCGGAGGCACGCACCATGAAGGCCACGCCGCTTCTCGAAGCCCGCGACCTCACGGTGCGCTTCGGTGGCCTCACCGCCGTCGACGCGGTGAACGCCACGCTGCATGCGGGCGAGCTGGTCGGCATCATCGGCCCCAACGGCGCGGGCAAGACGACCTTCTTCAACGCGATCTCGGGCGTGGTCATGCCCACGTCGGGCCGGCTGCTGGTGGAAGGCGATGTCGACCTCACGCGGCGCGGCCCGCACCTGTACGCCGCCCACGGCATCGCACGCACCTTCCAGACGCCGCGCGTGATGGCCGACATGACGCTCGAGGACAACGTGCGCTTCGGCATGCAGTTCGCGGGGCGCCGCCGCGCGCCCATCGCGGGCCTGGGCAGCACCGGCGAGATCCTCGACATGCTGGGCCTGGGCGGCCTTGCCACGCAGATCGCGGCCGACGTCACGCCCTCGCAGCAGCGGCTGCTCGAGATCGGCATGGCGCTGGGCACGCGACCGCGCGTGCTGCTGCTGGACGAGGTGGCGGCCGGCCTCACCGAGGCCGAGGTCGATGCCATGGCGCGGCGCATCCGCCGCCTGCGCGACGACCACGGCCTCGCCGTCGTGTGGATCGAGCATGCCGTGACCACGCTGTTGAAGTACGTCGAGCGCGTGCTGGTGCTGCACCAGGGCCGCAAGATCGCCGACGGCACGCCGGCCGAGGTCGTGCGCAATGCCGAGGTGGTCGAGGCCTACCTGGGCGACGAGATGGAGGCCACGGCATGAGCACCACCCAGATGACCGTGCGCGGTCTTGCGGCCGGCTACCACGGCTTCCAGGTCATCCAGGGCCTGGACCTCGACGTGACGCCCGGCGTCACCGTCGTGCTCGGGCCCAACGGCGCGGGCAAGACCACGCTGCTCAAGGCGCTGGCGGGGCTCCTGCCGCGCACGGGCGACGCGGTGCTCGACGGTGCGGCGCTGCCGTCCGCCGATGCCACCGCCTGCGTGCGGCGCGGCCTGGCGCTGGTGGCCGAGGGCCGCCAGCTGTTCCCGCAGATGACCGTCACCGAGAACCTCGAACTCGGCGGCTGGCTCATTCCCGCGCGCCTGCGCGCCGAGCGCCTCGCGCGCGCCTTCGACGACTTTCCGCGTTTGAAGGAACGCGCCACGCAGCTCGCCGGCACCATGAGCGGCGGCGAGCAGCAGATGGTCGCCGTGGCGCGCGCCCTGATGAGCGGGCCGCGCCTGCTGATGCTCGACGAGCCCTCGCTCGGCCTGGCGCCGCGCATGGTCGACGAGCTGCTCGCCATCGTGCGCCGCATCGCCGACCAGGGCGTGACCGTACTCA
Source organism: Variovorax sp. GW460-12-1-14-LB1 (assembly GCF_059423605.1). Classification (NCBI taxonomy): domain Bacteria; kingdom Pseudomonadati; phylum Pseudomonadota; class Betaproteobacteria; order Burkholderiales; family Comamonadaceae; genus Variovorax; species Variovorax sp. GW460-12-1-14-LB1. Next base: position 9,387 of record NZ_JBWKYF010000040.1, on the reverse strand, counting down.
TGGTCGAGCAGAACGTGCGCAAGGCTTTGCAGGCCGCCGACCGCGGCTACGTGCTCGAGCGCGGCCGCGTCGTCGCCTCAGGCGAAGCGCAGGCGCTGCTGCATTCCGACGCCGTGCGCCAGGCCTACCTGGGCGTGGCCTGAACACCCCTCTTCCTCTTTCTTTCTTGCAAAGGACACCCATGACCGACATCTCCATGCTCATCGACGGCGAACGCCGCGCGGCCACCGGCGGCGCCACCTTCGAGCGCCGCAACCCGCTGGACGGCGGCATCGCCACGCGCGCCCCCGCCGCCACACCCGCCGACGCCGTGGCCGCCGTCGACGCCGCGCAGCGCGCCTTCGCCACCTGGTCGCAGACCGGCCCCAACGAACGCCGCGCCCTGCTGCTCAAGGCCGCGCACGCGCTCGAAGCGCGTGCCGACGCCTTCGTGCAAGCCATGGCGCGCGAGACCGGCGCCTCGGCGCTGTGGGCGGGCTTCAACGTGCATCTGGCGGCCGGCATCCTCACCGAGGCCGCGTCGCTCACCACGCAGATCGCGGGCGAAGTCATTCCGTCCGACGTGCCCGGCAGCCTCGCGATGGGCGTGCGGCAGGCCGCCGGCGTGGTGCTGGGCATCGCGCCATGGAACGCCCCCGTGATCCTGGCCACACGCGCCATCGCCACGCCGCTGGCCTGCGGCAACACCGTCGTGCTCAAAGGCTCCGAGCTGTGCCCCGAGACGCATGCGCTCATCATTGAAGCGCTGGCCGAGGCCGGCCTGCCCAAGGGCACCGTCAACTTCGTGACCAACGCGCCCGCCGACGCGGGCGCCGTGGTCGAGGCCATGGTCGCGCACCCGGCCGTGCGGCGCGTCAACTTCACCGGCTCCACGCGCGTGGGCCGCCTCATCGCGCAGACCTGCGCCACGTACCTGAAGCCTGCCGTGCTCGAACTCGGCGGCAAGGCGCCCTTCGTGGTGCTCGACGACGCCGACATCGACGCGGCCGTGAACGGCGCGATCTTCGGCGCCTTCGCCAACTCGGGGCAGATCTGCATGTCGACCGAACGCCTCGTGGTCGACAACGCCGTCGCCGACGAATTCGTCTCGAAGTTCGCCGCCCGCGCAAAGGCCTTGCCGCTCGGCGACCCGCGCGAAGGCCCCGTCGTTCTGGGCTCGGTCGTCGACATGAGCACCGTGACCCGCTGCAACGCCCTGATCGACGACGCCCTCGCCAAGGGCGCCGTGCTCGTGTGCGGCGGCAAGGCGCAGAACACGCTGATGCCCGCCACCGTGCTCGACCACGTCACGCCCGCGATGACCATCTACCGCGAGGAATCGTTCGGGCCGGTGAAGGCGGTCGTGCGGGTGAACGGGGTGGAAGAGGCGGTGGCGGTGGCGAACGACAACGAGTTCGGCCTGTCGTCAGCGGTGTTCGGCCGCGATGTGGCGCGTGCGTGGAACGTGGCGCAGCGCATCGAGGCGGGGATCTGCCATGTGAACGGGCCGACGGTGCATGACGAGGCGCAGATGCCGTTCGGGGGTGTCAAGTCGTCAGGGTACGGGCGGTTCGGTGGGCGATCCGGCGTCGAAGCGTTTACGGAGCTGCGGTGGATTACGGTACAGACGACGCCTCGGCACTATCCATTCTGACAAGGGCAACAGCGTCTGTCAGAACCGAGAAAGTGCCCCGCCGGAAGACTCAGATGTCTTTCTTCCCATCCAACCGCTTGCCCCACCACGGTCGATTGAATTGGCTGAACGTGGTCGCATAGCGGAACTCCTGGCGCTCCGGCGGTGGCGTGTGATTGGGCGGCGGAAGCACCACGATCGCGCGCGCCGAGCCAGGGTCTTGCGTGCTCACGTACATCACGGGGTGGTTGCGCCGATGGGCCGCATAGCTGGCCATCAGCAAAGAGAAACTGACGGTGTTGGCGCCCAGGTCGCCCAGCAGCGACACCATGTCAACGTTCTGTTCAACATCGTCGAAGTCATCGATATCGATCTTCAGGTCATGAAGGGCACGGGTGAGCAGAACCAGTCGTGCCGTCGCGTCCTTGGTGCCGCGTCCCGCGTCGCGCACCCAGGTTCCGATCTGCTTGGGTGCGATACCTGCATTGGCAGCGGCTTGCTCGATCGCCGCGCGATAGGCCACGGATGTCTTGGTGTCGCCCTTGGCTTCAGGCTTCATGTCGTCGATCGACACTTGAGCGGGTGCATACCAGTTAACCAACGGCGTGCGACCCGTAGCGAAACCCGGATTGGCCAGCATCAGGAGGACCGCGGCTTCGTTGGGTTGCTCGTCCTTCGGCGCATTCGGTGCGTCGGCCGAGGTCATCCACATCCCTTTGTTGGGAGTTTGGCGAACGTAGTCGAGAGAAGCAAGAAGGCCGGACCAACCATCGGTACTTGGGACCAAAGCCAAGTCGGGGCGGGACTCCCCGCCGTACGAGTGATAGCCCGACTTCCAGATGCCCTGCGCCAGCGTCTCGTCAACGTAGTTCGGTTCGAAGGTTGACACGACCTTGAGACCGTTCATTCGGATTCCATTCCACAGGAAAAAGTGGAATCCCTCGTAGGTCGTTCGGTTGTAGTTGCTGATTGGTAGAGAGAAGGCGGCACAGGTTTCTTTGGTCAGAACCTCTGCGAAATGTGAACGTCTTGTCTTGCCGCCTGTCCCGTCCACGGGTGCCCAGATTTTCTTGGGTGGCAATCCGCGTGGCCCGGGGTTCAAAAATCCCGGCAGGTTGAACTCCAACGGATAGCCACGTTGAGTCAGTGGCGAGATCAGGTTTGCTCCGATCAACTGTGCTACTGGCTGAGCGCTCATGGTCGCACGAGCGACCTCAGGCGCGGTGGCGGCAGCCACTCCCTGACTTTTCCCCCATCCCAATGCGGAAAGTAGTCCCATCACTGCTCCCTTGGCCAGAAGTTCTCGGCGTTGTTGCATTTCATTTCCTCAGTACAGAAAACCCAGAGGAGGGCCTTCGCGCGCGTCTTCAATACCTTTGGCTTGATCGCGCATGTGCTCTAAGTTGTAGTACTCATGAAGCCTGTGTTGCATTCGATCCGGTGTCTCATATGTCCCATCTCTGTAATACGTATAGAACCTGTTTGATTCTTCTTCGGGCTTGTCTGAAATAAACCGCCAATGCGCAATCTTCCGGAACCTCACCCAATCCTCCGGGCTCAACCAACAGTTCCCCACCGCCACGTCATACGCAAGCACACACCGCGCATGCTCGGCATTGGTGAGGATGGTCGAGTGGTCCGTTGCGTTGGGGTTCTCGTTGATCATCCTCTGACGGTCTTTGTGTTCGTCTTCGTCTGTCTTGATATCGCCTTGCGCGCGGTGCATGCGAACGCGCGCATTGTGTTCATAGATCAGCTCACCCTGGCTTTGTGCATCGCCCTTGCCCTGCCCGCCATACAGCGTTCCAGTTTCGGGGTTCGCAGCATTCAGGGCATCGCGCGAACCGTCCTTGCCTTGGTCGAAGTCTCCGACGGTTCCATAGCGAACGCTTTGCGGCATGACGGGCTTGCGCAAGTAAGGCGCAGAGACCGGCACGGCATAGCCCTTGTCCGGCATGGCGCTGGCACTGATGCCGCCCATGGCGCGGGTGATCACATAGAACAGCGGTGACGCCAGCCACGACACCACCCGGCTCGGCAAAGTCTGCGAGGGATTGAAGTCCAGTGAGTACTTCACATGCTCGGGCTCCGGCACCCAGAACTTCTTGGGGTCGTGGTTGTCCTCGTGATACCGGTAGGTGCGCCCCCAGGCCTTGTCGCCGACCTGCAGCGGCTTGCCATCGCGCCGGGCCTGGGCCCACACCCGCTGGAACATGGTGCCCGCCGGGCTCGGCTCCTTCGCACCTTCGGGCATGACTGTCACGTCGACCTTCTTGAGGGTCGCCAGATCGAGGCCCTTCCAGCCGATGCCCTGAACCGGACTTGCCGAGATGACCTGGTCGTGCGGGTTGCAATAGAGAAAGATCTTGCCTCGGTTGTCCCGGTCCTTGGATGGGTCTTCCGGCGGGTCGACCCAGAAGGCGCCCAACTCCCACAGAGGCTTTCCGCTTTCCTTGTCCTTCAGGCCGAGCCAGGCATTGATCTCTTCGCGCTTCTGTTCCGCCGCGGCCCGGGCCTCGACCAACGCGATGAAATTCTTCAGGGTCGCGACGCGCGCCTCGGGCGTCACGGCGCCCTTCTTCCCGGCGTGGCTGCGTTGGCTCCGGTTCACGACCTTGTCCATGAAATTGATCCCGGTCGAATAGGGCGGGTTGCACATGACATAGGTGTCGGCAATGGCCTTGCCGCCCGATTCCTTGTCGTTGCTCCCCAGGAATGCAGCGCCCAGCGACACCATGTTGCCCTGGCTGTGGCAGACCACGGTGATCGGGCAGTCGGGTTGTGCCTTGCGAATGGCCTTGATGAGTTCCTTCAACCGGTGCGCCGCATGTGCGAAGTAGGCACGCGGAGGCGACGCGTAGATCTCGCGCCCTTCGACAGGCAGCATGTTGGTGTAGATCCACCAGAACGCGCGGTCGTTCAGCCCCAGCCCCCACATGTCGGCCAAGGTGGCCGTGCCGTTCTGAAACGGGCCACCGCCCCAGGCGTCGAACTCGTCGAGAAAGATGCGCTCCTGCCAATACTCGGCGTTGTCCTGTTCGTTGGTGCCGTCTTTCGCCGCAGCCTTGAAGCCCCAGCGAAAACGGATCACCGGCGAGCGTGCCTCGCTGCTTTCGTCGATGTACGACTTCGTGCTGAGACTCTGGTCCAGCCTGCCATCGGGTTGAACCTCGGGCTTGTAACGCACGGCCGCCAGCGTCGAGCCGGCAGCCGCGCCCTCGACCCAACCCAGGCGCTCCATCAGGCCCTGGCACAACCCCGCCTCGGTCTGCTCGTACCACTCGCCCGTGGAATTCACGCCGTGCACGAGGATGATCACGCCCGGAATCGGTGACTTGGCCAGCAACTCCTGTCGCGGGTCGAAGCTCTTTCCGGTCGACACGCGATCGTCGTTGGCGAGCACGTAGTTCTCTGCACTGACCGGCGCTCCCTGTGCAGGCGCTGCGTTTGTCGATTCGTCTGTCATGCGTGTCGTGTCCGGAGGAATTCGATCTTCATCGTCTCGAAGCCATCGAAATCGGTGATCGCGGTTTCGCCCTTGTCGTTGGAGATCCCTTCAATGACCTGGCCGTTGGCACGGGTGATGCGGTACCTTTGCTTCGGTATGGGATGACCATCGATCTCGCGCACGAGAACAAAGGAGCGATGGCTGCCGCCCGACTTCGGAAAAGCTGGCAGGTCTGCCCCCAGGCTCGTCGGCCCGGCCAACTTCCGCTGCACCGAGTGATAAGTGATCTTCCCCGGACACTCGAAAGTGATGTCCCCATCCTGCAGCGTGATCGACGCGCCCTGCGCCGTCGCGATGCGGATCTTCTTCTTGGCCGCGAACTCCACCGTCTGGTCGGTGCTGGCGATCTTCAGGGCCTCCTTGGCCTGCACGCGCAGTTCGTCGTGCTGCGCCTGGAAGTCCAGGTCGTCGTTGCCCGCGATGACCGACAGGCCCGCTTCGGCATCGGCCTTCTGCGCCCCGGCCAGCACCCCGATGGCCTGGCCGCTGTGCACGCGCAGCACGTCGGCCAGCGCCAGGTTGATGTCGCCGCCGCTGGCCAGCGTGGCGGTCTCGCCGCTGACGACCTGCAGCTGCTGGCCCGCCACCATCGCCAGGCCTCCGCGTGCGGCCAGTGCGATCACGGCGTCGCTGGTGTGCGGCACCTTGCCCTCGCCGGTGGCGATGGCCTTGTCTGCTGCATCGGTGTAGGCGGCATCGAGCGCATCGGCAGCGACCATGCCGCTGGCGGTGCGCTCCATGGCGGCGTACGGGTCGCGTTCCTTGTCGAGCTGGGATTCGTTGGCCTTGCTGGCCCCGATGTGCCCGGCCAGCTGCACGGTCTCGTGGGTCTTGGCCGCATCGCTCAGGGCCTGGCCCAGCTGCTGCACCTGCTTGAGCAGCGCCATGCCGGCGGCGAAGTCGCCCACGGGCTCCAGCTTCTGGCCGCCTGCGCCGTGGTAGGTGCTCAGCAGCACGCCCTTGCCGCCGCGCAGGGCCGCATAGCCGTCGGTGCGCAGCTCCAGGCCCTGGCCTCGGAAGCTGCCGCGGAAGTTGTCGGCCTGGTGGATCAGGTGGCCCAGGTTCAGTTGGCTGTGGGCGGTGCTGGCGTGCAGCTGCACGCGCAGCTGCTGGTTCGAATCGTCAAACACCAGCTGGCTGAAGCCCTCGCCGCCGAACTCCTTGGTCTTGAAGCCACTCAGGACGGCTGCATTGCGGTGGCCCTTGTCGTCGGCGCTGGCGCCGTGCCAGGGCGGGGCATGGCCCGCCGCCAGGTTGGCCTGGGCGCTGGGCGAGGCGTTGTTCGCTTGGGCGAAGACGTCGTTGCTGTCGGTGCTGCCCTGTTCGCTGTCGCGTGACGCACCGCCGGGCGTGGGGGCGATGCCGCCGTCGCCGCGGCCGTTGTACAGCGCGCCGACGATGACGGGTTGGTCCACATCCAGGTCGACGAACTTGACCAGCACTTCCTGCCCGATGCGCGGCAGCCACTGCCAGCCCATGCCGGGGCCGGCCTGGCGCTGGGCCACGCGGATCCAGCGGGTGCTGCGGTTGTCCTGGGCGTTGTCTCCATTGCTGCTGCTGTTGCCGTTGTCGCTCGATCCGTTCTGCCAGTGGAAGCGCACGCGCACGTCGCCACGGTCGTTGCAGTACAGCTCGTCGGCGCCATTGGGCGAGGTCTCGCCCGAAGGCCCGACCACGATGGCGCTGTGCACGCCGCTGGCCGTGGGCCTGGCGTGCAGGCGGGCACCGTCGGCCGCCGCCAGGGCCGAGCGCCAGGGGCGCGGGGCGTGCACGCCCGAGAAGCTGTTGGCGTAGCCCTGGGCCTGGGCGATTGCCAGGCTCTGGGGCTGCGGGTGGATGTCGCTGTCGTTGCTCGTTGCCACTGCTGTAGACACCAGCCCGAACACATCGGCCTCGGCCGTCACGGGAGCACACGGCTGGTCAAACACGAGGTGTTCCGTCAGCGCACCCAGCTGCGCCGCAATCGACGCGGCCGTGTCCTTGGGCAGGTTGTTGATGCCCACATGCTCGATGGTGTCCAGCAGCAGTGCCGGCTTGGCCTGCAGCCCGAGTGCAGGCGCGTCGTCGATCTCGAGGCGCGTGCCCGCGCGCAGGGTGCGCACGGTGCTGTGGCCCAGCATCAGGTCGGCGCGGCATTCGGCCGCTTCCATCATCAGGGCCGCATAGCGCTCGACGGTGCGGTTGGTGTCCCAGCCACGGCTGCGGTCGTTCAGGCCGAGCACGTCGTCGTATTCCAGGCGTGGGGCGTTCTTGCCGCCGACCGGAAAGCGCGCCGGGGCGCTGCCTGTGAGCTGGCGCTTGCCGTCGACGTTCCAGGCGCTCAGGTGCACCTGAGCCACCGACTGGCGCATGCGCCGCACCAGCGCCTGCACGGCGTCGCTGCGCTCCTGCGAGTTCTTGCGGTGAAAGCGAACGGGCGAGCCCGCATCGGCGGGCTGGGTGTCGTTCGACGCAAAGATCACGAGCTTGTGGCCGGTCGGGGCCTGGGCGTCTTCCTCGATGCGCCACGCCAGGCCTTCTTCGGCCAGCAGGCGCGAGAAGAAGTCGTAGTCGCTCTCGCGGTACTGGGTGCAGTAGGTGCGAACGGGGGCGTCGGCCAGGAAGCTGTTCACTTCGGAGGAGAAGGCCCAGCTGCCCGCTTCGGCGTACGGCGCCAGCACGCGTTCGATGATGTCTGCCACGCTGCGCTGCTGGAAGACTTGGCTGCGCCCTTGCTGGGTGGCCAGCCAGAGCCAGGGCACCAAGGTCAGGCGGTAGCGCGCCAGGCCGCCGTCGGCGCCGAGTGACTCGACGGCGCGGATCAGGCCGGTGCGTCGGCCCATGGAGCCGTCGGCCAGCACGGTGACCAGCGTCAGCGGTTGATCGATCAGCGATGAAAGCGCCAGGTCCGCGCGCAAGCTCAGGCACACGATGCGCAACTCGAACAGCTGTGACACCGCTTCGCGCTGCACCCAGCCTTCCACGCGCAACGCCTCGATGCTCTCGCGGGCGGCACTGTTGGAGGACGAGGAAGCACTCGGCGCTTCGAGGCGATACAGCCGCGCCGTCTGGCTCAGCTCGGCCCACAGGGCGCTGCGGTCAGCGGATGGTGACGACGAACGCATGCGCACAGGCACGCTGCCGTGGTTGGACATGAAACTCCCCGAACTTATTTTTCTTCCCCGCGTTGCGCGGGGTGGCATGCGTCCGATTGTCGGAGTCCCGGTGGCCCGAGCGTAAGTACCTGAAAGTAGCACCCGGCGATGCAGGACGGCGCCTCAAGCCGGCGAATGCACGCCGCTGCCCTGCCTCCCCTCTTCCGCTGCCGCCACCAGCCGCAACCCGGCGCGCACGCGCGCCAGCGTCTCGTTCTCGCGCTGCGGCGCATACACGGCGTGGGCCGAATGCGAGAACTCGGGCGCACCCTCCACCAGCCGCAACCGGCCGTCGGCCAGGAAGGGCCGCGCGACGCCGATGCGGAAGTAGCCCGCACCGCCCACGGCGAGCAGGTAGGTGAGCGCCAGCGGCCCGAGCGAGATCGACACGGGCGCATGGGCCAGCTCCGGAAACGCGGCCTCGTGGTTGGCCGCGAAGGCCGGGCCCCAGTCGACCGACACGTAGCGCGTGCGGTCGAGCCGGCCTTCGGGGTCGGTGGTGACCATCACCAGCCGCTCCTCGGCCAGCAATTCGGCGACGAGGCCGGCGCGCTGCGGCGGGTTGTAGAGCACGGCCAGGTCGAGCGCGCCGCCCTGCACGGCGTCGAGCAGGCGCTGCGCGCTGTCGACCTCGGCGCGCAGCGCGATCTCGGGGCAGACGCGGTGCATCCAGATCAGCCAGTCGGCCAGCAGCGGATGCCACAGGCTGGGCTCGCTGCCCACGCTCACGCCCTCTTCGATCCCCGGCGGCAGCGCCACATGCTGGCGCGCCCGCTCCCACACCTGCACCAGCGTGGTCGCGTGCGCCACGAAGCGCTCGCCCGAGGCGGTGAGCCGCGCGCCGGCCTTGTTGCGCACGAACAGGCGCCGTCCGAGCTGGTCTTCGAGCAGGCGGATGCGCGCGCTGACGGCGGTCTGCGTCAGGTGCAGCCGCTCGGCCGCGGCCACGAAGCTGCCGGTGGCCGCGACTTCGAGAAAGGTGCGGGCGAGGCCGATGTCCATCGGATTCATATTAGTTTTTTTGCACTCATTTGCAATGAACATTCATTGGCTTGGGGAGAAGCATCGGTTCACCATGGGCAGGCACACGTTTCCAGGAGCCTTGTCCCATGCGTCCCCTGCCGCCCATGCCC
>NZ_JBWKYF010000039.1:0-60777 GCF_059423605.1 Variovorax sp. GW460-12-1-14-LB1 | reverse complement strand
GTTAGGGTTATCACGTGGGTCAGATTTAGATGGAAATCACACCGCCAACTGGGTCACTTCTAGATGGAAATCAACAGGGTGCCGTCACCTGCAACTGAAGTGGAATGGAGCCTGACTCCAATACTTCTACTGCTTCACCCTGAGCAAGATGTTGCTGCCAGACTTGACGACCAGATAGGGATGCTCATACGTGACCACGGGGTCTTCTTTGATTTCTCTCGATGTCCCTAGATTCGCCATCGCGACCAAGTCACACACGGCGCTACCACTGGCACAAGAATAGAACCAGCCGTCAATTTGCCCTATACCTGAACCCCTCGGCGCATAGAGAGCATAGATATCCGCATTCCGCCCAGTTGGAAGTTTGACGCTGTAACGCCTCTCTACATGCGAGGAATAGATCTTGTCGATCCAAGTGCCTGCCTCCTTGAGGCTGCCAACACGCACGGGCGCATCCTGAGCTGCGGCGCAGAAGGACGCCAGCACGAGCGAGATCACTGCCAGTTTGGCAAACATACAAGTCCACATTGGGTTGGATAGTTTGATGGTGGAACCTTAGAACCGCCAAGTGAATTTATGAAGGTCGAGTGGTCGATCAGGCAGAGCATCGATGCGACCACAAAGCTTCAGACGCTGAAGATGGAGCGCAAGGATGACCGTCACCGACAGTTGATGCTGTAGCAGCCACGCGGCCACAAACAACGCCGCCCGCCAACCCCAGCCCTAGCGGCCAAGGGGTGGCAGGCGACTTATCTTGTTGAAGATCAGGGGCAACGAGCAAGGCCTGACCTTGAACCCCACTAACTGCTGTATTCGAGAACTGGCCTCCCAAGTGCAGCAAGGTACAAATCGCAGTTGACTCGTAGCTCTTCAACGGTTTCGCCCGCAGGAACCGCTGGTTCCGCGCTGTGACCCTGCACCCTGCCGTCTTCATAGTAGTAAACCTCGTAGATAGCGACCGCGCCGTCTCGGCTCATTGCTCGATACTCCCAAGTCATATATCCTCACTTGTGGTAATCGACGATGACATGGATAGTCACCGCACCATCTTTAACGCTAGATATGACGCGTTCTGCACCGCGTCCTTTGCCGCTACCACCAAGGTCAATTGCATATTTATCCGCCAAATCGCCTCGAAAGAACGAGAGTCTGACCTCGATTTTTCCGGTGGCACCTGGCGTGAACTTCGGCAACTCACCAAGGAAACGAATGCCCTGCTCCGTGAGCAACGGCAGGCGGTCGAAGCGATCAGTTAACGAAGGAGACGCACCATGTTTTTTGAGATGAAGAAGGCAAACGGCCCGGCACAGGGACTGCTCGCAATCAAGGTCGCAAGAGCGAAGCAGCAGATCGCCAAGGTCCCCCAAAAGCCAGTCGTCAAGCGGAAGAACAAGCGCGACTAATGTGCGCAGACTATCTAGGAACCTAGGGCGTTTGCACAGGCGATGAGACTGGTTGAACGCCATCCATTCCTGTCGGGGCTACTCGGACCGTCAATTGTTCGGAGGCTGTTCTAACTGTTCACGGTGACGATGGAGCTGTGGCTTCTTGAGACCCGGCAAAGGCGATTAGCCAGAACACCCCACCACCGACACAGCCCGCCAGAAACACTACGCCAACGACTGCAAGGGTCTGGCTCGTGAGCGCGCTCCCTGCAGAAAAAAGAGAGAGGAAACCCATCACCACCAGAGGGGCTGCTGCTGCGACGCCACCGCCAATCAGACAGTGAGGCAGGCTTCTCTTCTTCAACAACATCGCGGCAATGGGAACCCCAAGTACCAGGAAAAAAAGATAGCCAAAAAAGAGCATGATCGGAAACCAAGCCTTGCTCCCGGTATTGAGCCAATAGACAGTCGCCAGCGAAAGAATTGGAAGTGCTGGCGAAACGATCAGGGCCGTTAGCAACCGAAGCACTTTGACTTTATTTGCATCCACAACCGCGTCCTGTGTTCTTCACTGGATTCTGGCCACCCCAAACGATGGGAGCCATGATCGTATTCAAATTCAACGGATTGAAGCCTGTTCCGCCCCCCTCATTCACGATCCAAGTGGCACGTCCATCATAGATAACATCTCGCCGAACCCAGCCAGGGTGCAGAAGGTGCCCCGGCATTGTTAAATTCCAAGTAGTGTTGGTGGTATCGCTCACTGCGGTTGTGATCTGACCAAGCTCAAACGGGCCAAAGCCGACCATGTTTACATCGCCCGTCTTCGTTGGGCTGCTCGGGTACACGCCAGGTGCCGGGTTGCAACGTAACTCCTGCATCGTCTGGGCTCTACAGTCCCCCATGCACCGGAAGATCTTCCAAGAATATTGATGGCTGGGGTCCGGAGTGTACGGACGACGCATCCATCCCGTCGCTGCAGAGTTGGCCAATCCAAACGGATCGGTGCCCCTCAGTGGATTGGCATCCACGTAGCCGAACCGATTCCATCCCCCGTCGAGACCAATCGGATCTGGCTGGCTATACCGCCCCACCCTCGCGTCGTAGCTGCGGAAGTAGTTGTAAAACAACCCCGACTCCTCATCCGCATACTGCCCCGGATACCGCAGGTTGAACTTCACCTCCGACACGCCCGTAGTGCCCGGATTCGGTGTCACATCCAAGTCGGCGAACCGGTTCCTCGCCGTCGTCGGCTTGTCTTCCCCGAACGCGCTGTAGCCCCACTGCCAGACCGCTTGCCCGCTCACATCGGTGAGCTTGCGCGGCGTGTTCAGGTGGTCGCTGTGCACGGCGTAGGTGGCACCGTTGATCACCGCCGCGATCGGCATCGGGCCGTTGGCCGTCGGCAGGTAGATGTACTGCGCCTGCCCGCCGCTGTTGGTGCCGCCGCTGCCCACCTCGGCGATCAGCGTTCCTTGCTCGTCGTAGACATACGTGTAGCCCTGCTGCTCGGCCTGGTTCGTCGTGGGGCTCCACCGCCGGGTGAAGAAGGCGATCAGGCTTTGCATGAAGCCCGGGTCGGCCTCGTCGCCCTGGCTCGGCGGGTACAGCGGCTCGGTCTTGAACACGCGCTGGCCCAGCGCGTTGTGTGCGTAGCGCGTGGTCGGGCTGATGTCGGTGGCGCCCGTGGTGGCGGCGGCCAGCCGGCCCTCGGCGTCGTAGGCGTAGCTGCGCAGGCCGTCGGTCACGAGGTCGCCGTTGGCGTTGTAGCCGTAGGTGACGCTGGTGTTGCTCGCGCCGTTGATGGTTTGCGCAAAGCCTGTCAGACGATTGCTTGCGGCGCCCACGGTGTAGGTGCGCTGGGTGCTCTGGCCGCCGAGCACGCGCGTGCTGCTCGCGCGGTTGCCGTTGGCGTCGTAGCCGAAGCTGGCGGTGTTGCCCGTGGCATCGAAGCCGGTGATGCGGCCGACCGGGCTGTAGCCGACGCTCCAGGTGACGTTGCCGTTCGCGACGGTGGTGTGCGTCGGGTCGGCGTCGCCGGGGCGGTACAGGTTCTGCGTGAGGCTGGTGATGCGGCCCGCGGCGTTGTACACGTAGCTGCTGAACTCGGTGCCGGTGAGCCGACCCGCGGTGTCGTACACGCGGCTGGCGGCCACGGACGCGGGCGGTGCGGCGGCAAAGGCCCATTGCCACGCAGTGGGCTGGCCGAGCGGGTTCCATGCGATACCGGTGACGAGCGGGCTGCCGTTCCAGTTCAGGCCAGCGAGGCGACCGGTGGCGTCGTACAGGTGGGTGAGCGTGGCGCCGTTGGGGTAGCCGATGCTGGCCAGCGTGCCGTTGGCGTTGTAGCCGTAGCTCACCTGCTGCACACCACCGTTTGCGAGAGTCTGCTTCTTGAGCGTGACGCGCCCGAAGGCGTCGCGGGTGTACTCGGTGGTGCCGCTGCGGTCGATGACCTCCGAGAGGTAGCCCTTGCTGGTGGCCGTGAGGTCGTAGCGCAGCGTGGTCGTCTTGCCATCGGCGAAGACGAGGCTGGTCGGCCGGCCGAGCAGGTCGCGCGCGATGGTGGTGGCCTGCCCCATGGCGTCGGTGATCTGGCTGGGCAGGCCGAGGCTGTCGTACTGGGTGCTGGCGCCGCCCGTGTCGGCGCTGGTCTCGGCGGTGGCGTTGCCCTGTGCGTCACGGGTGTAGTCGGTGACCACGCCCTTGAAGTCTTTTGCTTCGGTGACGGCGTCGAGGGCGTTGTACTTGAGGGTGGCCGTGGCATTGGCCGCGTCGGTCACCGCCTTGACGCGGCGCAGGCTGTCGAGGCCGTACTGGGTGCTCTGGTTGAGGCCGTTGGTCTCGATCGCGAGTTCGCCGTTGGCGTCGTAGCCGAAGGCGCGGGTCTGGTTGGGGCCTTCGGTGGTGGCCGAGAGACGATTGATGTTGTTGACCGTGCGCGCCACGCTCCAGGCCACGTTGCCCGCACCGTCCTTGATCTGCTCGGCGGTGCGGTTGCCCATGCCGTCGAGCGTGTAGCTGCCGCTCTCTCCGCGGTTGCTGCTCCAGCCCGTGAGGCGATGGGCGGCGTCGTAGGTGTAGGTGAGCACGAGGCCGCTGGGCAGCGTCACCGATTCGACGGTGCCGAAGGGCTTGTAGGTCAGCGTGGTGGTCTGTGCACCGGCAAGGCCCGCGCCGACGGTCTGGGTCAACAGGCGGTCGCGCAGGTCATACGTGTAGGTGGTGACGAGGCCATTGGGGGCGGTAGTGCTGGCTACGCGGTTGGCGTTGTCGTAGGTGGAGGTGGTGACGTGGCCCAGCGCGTTGGTCGATGTGAGGGCGTTGCCCCGGGTGTCATAGGTGTAGCTCGTGACCGCACCGTTGGGTTCCGTGGCTGTGGCCACCAGCTGCTGGGCGTTGTAGGTCCACTGCCAGAGCTGAGCCTTGTTCGTGGCGGTGTCAGTGACGGTTTTGGAAAGCGTGTTGCCGACGGTGTCGTAGGTGTAGGCGGTGGTGCGGCCGGGTTCGGTGACCAGTGCGGGGAGCGAGAAGGTGGGATGCCACTGGGTCGTGGTGGTGCGGGCATCGGGAGTGCCTGCGGCGTGGACGACGGTGGTGGGCAAGCGGCGGGCGACGTCCCAGGTGGTGGTGGTGACTGTGCCTTTGAAGTCGGTTTCGCTGGTGATGAGGCCGTTGGCGTCTTGGATGCGAGAGCTAGCATCGGCTCCGCCGTCACCTGACGGTGAACTGGCGCTTATGACCGCAAGTTTCCCCTGGGTGGTGCTGTATCTATAGGTACGCAAAGTCCCTAAAGGGTCCGTGACAGTTGCAGCAAGATACGGGTAACTGACCTGATACCGCTGGACTGAACCAGTCAACATGGACTCAATCGCGCGTCCGGAAGAGTCATATCCGAAAGTTGCAAACCGCGAGCCATTCTCGTCAACGATGCCCGTGAGAGCTAACGGAAATGTACTGTTCTCGTAGAGCAGGGTGCGACTTCGGCCATCTGGATAAGTCACCTGCGCAAGGCGGCCTGTAGCGTCGTAGCCATACCCCACAACCTGCAGGACCGGCGTAGCCACGCTCTGGAGTTGATCGGCAGAGTTGTAGGTCAACCTGAGAGTTCGACCAAAATCATCGCTGATCGAGACGAGTCGACCCGAACTGTCATGGCCATAGGCGGTGGTCCAACCATTGCGAAGGGTGAGCGTTCGTAGTTTGCCGTTTGCGAGGAAATTGAACGTCGCATCGTCGTCCGCCCGACGGTAAGACCAAGCGTCGCCCGTAAGCTGAATCAGGGTGTCGGCACTATTGACCGGACGCCATTCTTGGCTCGACTCATCCTTGACGAAATTTCGATTCGACCCCTCGGGACTTTTGATAGCGACAGTCGCCGGCAGAGCGGAAATCGCAGCTTGAAGCTGAAATGCGTGATTGTGACTCCAAGCATTACCTAATCCCGCCTTGGGGCGCAGGAAATTCCCACCCCAATTGCTTCTGTATATTCTATAAAATGACAGAGGAGGCGGTCCGTAATCACTCCAATCCACCTCGCTTCGATACTTCTCGGAAGTGGCAAGCGAAATTGGATTGGGTGTGAAAGAACCGGCTTGAATTTCACTGCCTCGTCGACAACTTGCAGCCGCCAATGGTGACGCCGCCTCCGGGGGAAGAGTGATGTTCCCTTCGCACCACGCCGCGACTGAAACAGCGTATCCATAGGAATCGCGTGTTAGGGCTCGATCCGTCCGAGGAATTTCAACAGGGCATTTGACAGAAATTACCGACTGGAAGCTGGATTGAAGATGAAACTCAAGCGGGCCGCCAGGATATTGGGGTTTAAAAACCTTGAACTGCTGGCAATACGCCTGTGGCTGCCCATTGACGATGGCTGGACTCCAGCTGCAAGCGGGATTCGGCGACGTGATGACCGGCCCCAACTCAAGACGGTACTGCGGGTAGCTTTGGTCGAGCAAGGACGAATAGTGCGCTCTCGCCGCCGCGAGTGCCTCCGGGCCCGTAGAGAATTCGGGATACGAGCCGTTGATTGGCCCTGTGTAGTAAACGAGGGTTGGATCAAGTTTTACGACCTCAGCGTTTGCCGAGGACAAAATCCACATCATTGCTGCTGCAGCACTCGCGATTGAGATTTTTTTAAATACGATTCTTGCAACATGGAGATATTTATTGACACTCCAGCCAAGCTTTCGTGGCGGGCTATAAGTTCCCTCATCCCTAAACACCACACACGCGGCGGCATGAGCTGGAGCAGAGAAAATGACCAACGACAATTTTTCGATCATTGCCTCAACGACACCCCTCAAGAATAGGAAGATCCTTCGACAGATGTCGATCAGGCTTGAAGTAGGTAGCGTTAGCACCGCGGCCTTTTTTCCAAAATCTCGCAACCCGGCATTGAATCGCCGCGCACCTCTAAAGACATTTCGAAACCTCCAAAGAAAATACATAGCCCCCTCGTTTTCCTTTTTCCCTTATTCAGAGCAACGCATTGGTACTCTTTTGCACGAGTCGTCTGCGGCGCCACCACCCTCAACTACAAAATGTTTCAAGATAGTCGAACCGGTTGAAACAGGCAACGAGAGTTCAAAATGAGGCAACGGGGATTCAACTTTTGAAACAGAAAGTACGCGCAATCTCCAAGTGCTTGTTGTCTACAAGCGACTAGAGCGACGAGCCGGACAACGTCGCCTTTACGCTCTCCAAATTGAGCACAATCCCCCCATGCCAAACATCGCCTCCATCCTCAAAGCCGAAATCTCCCGTGTCGCTCGCAAGGAAGTGCGAGCGGAAATCGAAACCCTCAAGAAAGCCTCCGTCGCGCACCGCGCATCGATTGCCGACTTGCGCCGTCAGGTGAGCGCACTTGAAAAAGAATTGCGCAAGGTCGCCAAGGGCTCCGCGCGCCAGGCAACCGCCGCAGCCGGTGCTGCGGGCGACGACGCCGACGCGGGCGGCCCCAAGCGCCGCTTCAGCGCCAACCGGCTGGCCGCGCACCGCGCCAAGCTCGGGCTGTCCGCGGCGATCTATGGGCAGCTGGTCGGTGTGTCGGGCCAGACGATCTATCACTGGGAACAAGGCAAGGCGCGCCCGCGCGCGGCGCAGCTGGAGCGACTGGCCACGGTGCGGGAACTCGGGGCGCGCGAGATTGCAGAGCGGCTGGAAGCGCAGTAAGTAACGCGCCCTCGCCCATGAAACTCGGCTACACCATCGTCTACGTTCCCGACGTCGCCCAGTCGCTGAAGTTCTTCGAGCAAGCCTTCGGCCTGCCCACGCGCTTCCTGCACGAATCGGGCACTTATGGCGAACTCGAAACTGGCGAGACGACGCTGGCGTTCGCCGCGCACGCGCTCGGCGATTCCAACTTTCCGGGCGGGCATGTCGCCGCCTCGGAATCCGCGCAACCACTGGGCATGGAGCTGGGCCTCGTGACGCCCGACGTGCCCGCCGCGCACAGCCGCGCAATCGCAGCCGGCGCCACGCAGCTGTCGGCACCGGTGACCAAGCCCTGGGGGCAGGTGGTCTCGTACGTGCGCTGCCCCGACGGCACGCTGGTCGAGCTGTGCTCGCCCATCGGCGGCTGACGGGCGCCCTGCCCGCTCGCCAGTTCGCTGGCGGCTAGTCGATCAACGCTACCGCCCGCCGCGCAAACCCCGCGGCCTGCGCGCCCACCTGCACCGCATCGGCCGCCGCCGCGCTGCCGCTCTTTGCGCGCGCCGCGATGCCTTCGAGGATCACGGCGAAGCGGAACAGCGAGAACGCCAGGTGGAAGTTCGTCACCGGCTCGGCGCAGCCGCCGGCCTGCTGGTAGTGGGCGATGTACTCGGCCTGCGTGGGAATGCCTTCGGCCGCGAGGTCGATGCCCTGCATGCCTTCGAACTCGTCGGCGCCGGTGTGCCAGGCCATGCAGTTGTAGGCCACGTCGGCCAGCGGGTGGCCCAGGGTGGACAGCTCCCAGTCGAGCACGGCGATCACGCGCGGCTCGGTGGGGTGGAACATGAGGTTGCCAAAGCGGAAGTCGCCGTGCGCGATGGTGGTCTGGTCGCCCGGCGGCAAATTGGCCGGCAGCCAGGCGATGAGGCGCTCGATGTTGGCGTCTTCGCGGGTGCGCGAGGCCTCCCACTGCCGGGTCCAGCGGGCGATCTGGCGCTGGAAGAAGTTGACGGGGCGGCCGTAGTCGGTGAGGCCGACGGCGGCAAGGTCGACCGCGTGCAGGCGCGCCAGGGTTTCGGCCATGGCGAAGTAGTACGCGCGGCGCTCGGCGGGCGCGATGCCGGGCAGTGCGTAGTTCGACAGCACGCGGCCTTCGAGCTTCTCCATCACATAGAAGGGCGTGCCCACCACGGCGCGGTCGTCGCAGTACAGCACGGTGCGCGGCGCGGGCACGTCGGTGGCGGCCAGGGCGCGCAGCACGCGGTATTCGCGGTCGACCGCGTGGGCCGAGGGCAGCAGCTCGCCGGGCGGCTGCTTGCGCAGCACCAGCGCGCGGTTGTCGAAGTCGACGAAGAAGGTGGGGTTCGACTGCCCGCCGCCGATGCGCGCCAGGCGCATCGGGCCTTCGAGCTCGGGCAGCGCCTGCCGCAGGTGGCGCTGCAGGCGGTCGGCGTCGAACTCGATGCCTGCGGTGGTGGCGTCTGCAACGGCGCTCATGGCCGACGAAACACGGGCTCGCGTTTCTCCAGGAAGGCTTTCACGCCTTCGGCGAAGTCGGGCCGGTCGATCAGCTCGCGCTGGCGCTCGGCCTCGTGGCGCATCTGGCCGACGAGCGACTGGCTCGCGGCCGATTCGTACACGGCGCGGATCTCGTGCGCCGCATGCGCGGGCAGGCGCGCGAGCCGCTGCGCGACGGCCACGGCCTGGGCGCGCAGTTCGGCGTCGTCCACGCAGGCCCACACGAGGCCCCACTGCGCGGCCTGCTCGCCCGACAGGCGTTCGCCGAGCAGCGACATGCCGACGGCGCGCGCGCGGCCCACGAGCCGCTCGAGGAACCAGGTGGTGCCCAGGTCGGGCACGATGCCCAGGCGCGGCATGAAGGGCAGGTAGAAGTAGGCCGATCGCGCGACCAGCACGACGTCGGCGGCCAGTGCCACGCCCACGCCGGCGCCCGCGGCGGGGCCGTTGATGGCGCTCACCACGGGGAAGGGCATGCTGCGCAGGTCTTCGATGAGGCGGTTCGACATCGCCTCCATCGCGTCGGCCGTGCGCTGGCCCAGGCTGCCGGGCGCGGTTGCGTCCATGCTGCCCAGGTCGGCACCCACGCAGAACGACTTGCCGACGCCGGTGAGCACGACGGCGCGCACCTCGCCTTCGTCGCGCAGCTGTGCGAGCCGCTGGCGCAAGGCCTCCTGCAGCGGCTGGGTGAGCGGGTTGAGCCGCTTGGGAATGTTGAAGCTGAGGATGGCAACGTCGCCGTCACGTTCGTACAGAAGGGGGTCCTGGTCGTCAGGCTGGCTCATGGGTGGGCTCCGAAGGGCGTGAGTAGGTAAAGGCGTTCACTTCATGTTCAGCGCGGGCCCGACCGGGTCGAGGTCCACGCCGTTGAAGCGCACGGGTTGCATAGAGGCGTACGCGTGCAGGTCGGCGGCCGAGTTGGCCATGGCCACGCCGGGCAGCAGCATCGAGATGCGCGGGCTCTTGAGGGTGCTGGCGGCCACGCGCACGCTCTCGCGCGTGGGGTTGGCGCCGGCCTCGCGCAGCACGTGCGCCATGAGCTGCGCCACGATGTAGCCCGACACGCCACTGCCGTTGCTCGGGTCGACGCCGCTGGCGTGGGTCTTGAGCAGTTCGAGGTACTCGAGCACCTCGGGGTCGCGGCTCCAGCGCGGGCTCATGGGCTCCTTGTAGACGGCGAGCGCGACCACGCCCTTGGCCTTGTCGGCGCCCGCGGGTTCGAAGGCCATCTTCACGGAGGCGGCGGCAAAGTTGAGATACCGGTCGGGCGTCCAGCCCACGTCGGCGACCTTGCGGATGGCCTGCGCGGCGGTGCGCGCGGTGGCGGCCATCACGAGCACGTCGGCGCCCGACGACTTGAGCTGCACCACCTGCGAGTCGACGGTGGGGTCGGTCACCTCGAAGGTGGCCTGCGCCACGATCTTGGCCTTGCCCTGCTTCGACAGGCCTTCCTGCAGGCCCTTGAGCACTTCGCGCCCGAGGTCGTCGTTCTGCATGAGCACGGCAATCTTCGCGTCGGGGCGGTTCTCGATGATGTGGCGCGCGAACACGCGGCCCTCGCCCTGGTAGCTGCCGAGAAAAGGCACGGTCCACGGGTACTTGGCCGCGTCGTCGAACTGCGAGGCGCCCGACTGCACGAACAGCTGCGGCACCTTCTTGGCGTTCATGTAGCGCTGGATGGCCATGTTGGGCGCGGTGCCCAGGTTGCCGAAGATGGCGAGCACCTGGTCTTCCTCGACGAGGCGGCGCGCCACCTCGACGGTCTTGGGCGGCGAGTACTGGTCGTCGTAGATCAACAGGCGCACCTTGCGCCCGTGGATGCCGCCCTGCTCGTTGAGCTTCTTGAAGTAGGCCTCGGCGACCTTGCCGACCACCGAGTAGCCCGACACGGGCCCCGACAGCGGCATGGGCATGCCCAGCACGATCTCGGTGTCGCTCACGCCGGCCTCGGGCTTCTTCTGGGCCAGGGCCGGCAGGCTGATGCAGAGTGTGGCAAGGCCAGCGGCCAGGGCGGTGCGGCGGGAAAGCGGATGAACCATGTCGCGTGTCTCCTTCTGTGTTGCTGAGTGGCCGGGTGGCCTGCGTCGTCAGTCGTCGTCGGAAAGCGATTCAGGCCGTGGCCCGGTTCGGCCCCATGTAGCCGAAGAGATGGCCCGCCACCTTGCGCATCTGGATCTCTTCCGATCCTTCGGTGATGCGGTAGCGGCGGTGGTGGCGGTAGATGTGTTCGAAGGGCTTGTGGCGCGAGTAGCCGATGCCGCCGTGCACCTGCATCGCGCGGTCGGCGGCCTCGCACACGAGGCGGTTGGCCCAGTAGTTGCACATCGAGACCTTGTCGGACAGCTGCTTCTCGACCTGCGGCTTGGGCATCTGGTCCATCTGCCACGCGGTCTTGCGGATGAGCAGGCGCAGCATCTCGACCTGCGTGGCCAGCTCGACCAGCGGAAACTGGATGCCCTGGTTGCGCGCCAGCTCCTCGCCGAAGGGCTTGCGCTCGCGCGCGTACTTGACGCTCTCGCGCACGCAGTAGTCGGCGGCGCCCAGGCTCGACGCGGCCTGGCGGATGCGGTTCTCGTGCACGAAGTGCTGGGCAATGGCCAGGCCGCCGTCGAGCGGGCCGAGCACGGCGTCTTCGGGCACCCACACGTTCGTGAAGCTCACGCGCGGGTGGTCGGTGGGCATGTTGAAGGTCCAGAGGTACTCCTCGATCTTCACGCCCTCGGCCTGCGCGGGCACGAGCAAGGCGCTGATGCCGCGCGCATCGCCGTCGCGCCCGCTGGTGCGCGCGAACAGCACGCAATGCGTGGCGGTGTGCATGCCGGTGGTCCACATCTTTTCGCCGTCGATGCGAAAGCCGGCGCGGCCGTGGCGTGCTTCGGGCACGGCGCGCGTTTCCATATGGGTGGCATCGGAGCCGTGCTGCGGCTCGGTGAGGCCGAAGGTCAGGCGCACGCGCTCGTCGAGCATGCCCTGGATGAGTTCGTCGCACTGCGCGGGCGTGCCGAAGTCGCGGATGGCCAGCACGAAGGGGTTGTTGGCGACGATCGAATGTTCGTTCTGCAGGTCGTTGTGCAGGCCCAGGCCGCGCGCCGCGAAGTGCTCGCGGATCACGGCCATCCAGAGGTTGCTGCCGTCGCGCCCGCCGAATTCGGCGGGCAGCGCAAAGCGCAGGTGGCCCGCGCGGTCGGCGCGGTGGCGCGCCTCGGCCAGCAATGCTTCCCACTCGGGGCGCGGCAGGCCGCCGTTCTCGAAGTCGGTGCGGGCCCATTCGCGGCGATGGTCGAAGAAGCGCTCATTGTCGTCCTGCGCCTGCAGCGGCGCGATCTCGCGGTCGATGAAGGCGTCGAGTTCGGCGAGGTAATCGACGAGGTCGCGGGGCAGATCGAAGTCCATGGCTCAGTCTTTCTTCTTCGTGCCGACGGCATAGCCGGGCTGGTCGATGGCGAGCTTGTCGCGTGTGGCCTGGCGCAGGTGGTCGATCAGGCCGGGCGTGGCGGCGTCGAGTTCACCGGTGGCGATGCGGGTGCAGAGCAGGCGGTTGGCTTCGGCCAGGTCGGCGGGTGCGCCGGGGCCCAGCAGTGCGAGCAGCCGCGCCAGTTCACTTGCTTGCGCCGTGGGGCCGAGCTGCACTTCGCGCCGCACGATGTCGAGCGTGTTCGCGGCCACGCGCGCATGGAACGCGACCTGCCCTTCGGTGGCCGGCACCATCTGCTCGCGCAGGAAGGCGGCAACGGCCTCGAGCAGTTCGGCGATGTCGGGACGGTCCTGCATCAGGCGGCCTCTTCCTCGGGGGCGAGCAGCGCCAGCAGGTCCGACTCGGCCTCCGACGCGCGGCGGCCGATGGCGGCCTTCTCCACATCGCGCTCGCGGCCGCTGAGCCACGCATGCACCATGGCTTCGCAGACGATGCCCCACTTGAGCGTGCCCAGCACCTCCCACCAGCGCACGCGCGCGGCATCGACCTGCCCGCCTTCGGCGGTGTAGCCCTCGAAGAGTTGCTCGCGCGTGCCGAAGCCGCCCACGGGCAGCACGCCGTGGCCGAAGCGCCAGGAGCGCACGCACATCCAGCCGAGGTCTTCCATCGGATCGCCGAAGTGCGCGAGCTCCCAGTCGAGCACGGCGCGCAGGCCTTCCTCGCCGACCATCAGGTTGCCGTTGCGGAAGTCGCCGTGCACGAGCACCGGCGCGGGCACGTCGGCCGGCGCGTTTTTGCGCAGCCAGCGGAAGGCGAGTTCGAACACGGGGCGCGCGGTGCCGTGGCTGCGGTGCAGGCCGATCTGGAAGTCGAGCTCCGCGCGTGCGGCGGCCGTGCGCAGCGGCGGCAGGTGGTGCGCGGGCAGGCGGTGGATGCGCGCCATGGCCGCGCCGCACTGGCGCGCCAGCACGCGGCGCGCGCCGGCCAGGCGCTCATCGCGCACGATGCGGCGGCCCAGGGTCTCGCCCTCGATGCGGTCCATGACGAAGCCTTCGCCGAGCCCGTCGGCCGGCTGCAGCACATGCCGCACGCCGGGCACGGGCACGCCGCCTGCGCGTGCGGCCTCGATGAGTTGCGCTTCCGCCGCCAGGCCCGCGGTGCCCAGGGCGCGCGCGCCGCTGGCATCGGCCGCGCGGCGCAGCACCAGCGGCAGGGCCTGGCCCGCGCCGCCTGTCGCCACATTGAAAGCCCAGGTCTGCTGGCTGGCACCGCCCGAGAGCCGGCGCAGGGCCTGCACTGCGTGGCCATCGGGCACGAGGCGCCCGGCCAGCCGCTGCAGTGCGTTCGCGATCAGCGTCGCGTCATCGTGCACGGGCGAAGCGTGCCTGGAGCTTGCGCAGCAGCCCGACCACGCCGCCGGGCATCGCGAACATGAAGGCGATCAGCACCACGCCGTACACCGCCCAAGGCGCGGCCTTGGAGACCTTCTCGGCCAGCGAGGGCACGAACATGATGAAGATGGCACCGAAGATCGCGCCGTACAGCGTGCCCACGCCGCCCACCACGATGCCCACCAGCAGCGAGATCGACAGGAACAGCGTGAACGAATCGGGCGCCACGAACTGCACGGCAATGGCCGACAGCGCGCCGCCCACGCCGGTGTACGCGGCCGAGACGCCGAAGGTCATGGCCTTGTAGTGGCTGTTGTCCACGCCCATCGCCTCGGAGGCCATGGCGTGGTCGCGGATGGCGCGCATGGCCCGGCCGCTGCCGCTTTGCAGCAGGTTGTGGGCAATGAAGAACATCACGACCGCGACGAACAGCGAGAACAGGTAGAGCCACTGGTCTTCGTTGAGCGGCAGGCCGAAGGGCGCGGCGGGCTTCATGAGCACGATGCCCTGCACGCCGCCGGTCCAGGCCTCGAGGTGCTTGTACTTGAGCAGCTGCGGCATCGCCACGCCGAGCGCGAAGGTGGCCAGCGCCAGGTACAGCCCTTCGAGCTTCAGCGCGGGCCGACCGAACAGGTAGCCGACGATCAGGCACACCACGGCCGCCGCCGGCACCGTGAGCCAGTACGGCACGCCCGCATGCTCCATGAGGATGCCGGTGGTGTAGGCGCCAATGGCATAGAAGGCGCCATGGCCCAGCGAGATCTGCCCGTTGTAGCCCGTGAGGATGTTCAGGCCCAGCAGCGCAATGGCATACGAGATCACCATCGTCGCCTGGAACAGCTGGTAGCCGCGCGCCACGAAGGTGATGCCGATGGCCAGCACGATCAGCAGGCCGACCCACACGAGCGGAGAGCGCGAGGGCTTGGCGGTGGCGCGTGCATCGCCCGACCCGGCGAGCGGTGCCATGGCGGTCGGCAGGGAGGAGGCTTGGGGAGAGTTCATGCGATCAGACCCGGGTGACCAGCTTGCGGCCCATAAGGCCGGAAGGCTTGACGATGAGCACGCCGACGATCAGCACCAGCGCCACCGACAGCTTGAGTTCGGTGCCCACCACGTAGGTGCCGATGAGGTTCTCGAGCACGCCGACGATGAAGCCGCCGAGCACCGCGCCCACGGGGCTGTCGATGCCGCCGATGAGCGCACCGGCAAAGGCGTAGAGCAGCACGCCGGTCATCATGTGCGGGTCGAGGAAGACCACGGGCGCGACCATCATCCCGGCCACCGCGCCGATGGCGCCGGCCAGGCCCCAGCCCAGCATCAGCATGCGCCCGACGTTGATGCCCACCAGCCGCGACGAGGCCGCGTTCTGCGCCGCGGCGCGCATCGCCAGGCCCAGCGGCGTGAAGCGGAAGAACGCGAACAGCAGCAGCACCACCAGCAGCGTGACGCCGATGGCGCCCATCTCGTGCGCCGACATCATGGCGCTGCCGAACCACGCGTCCGACGGGAACGGGCTCGGGAACTGCTTGATGGTGTAGCCGAAGAGCCAGCCCGCCAGGCTGTGGAAGATCACCAGGAGGCCGATGAACACCACCACCACCGACAGCGCCGGCTTGTCGTGCATGGGCCGGATGACGGTGAACTCCACCACGGCCGCGAGCACGAAGGACAGCGCCACGGTCGCCACGAAGGCGGCCCAGTACGGCAGGCCGGCCTGCATGAGGCTCCAGGCGATGAAGGTCGAGAACATCGCCATCTCGCCCTGCGCGAAGTTGATGTGGTGCGTGGCCTGGTAGATCATCACCAGCGCCAGCGCAACGCTGGCGTAGATGCCGCCGGTGGCCAGGCCCGCCAGCAGTTGGTGCAGGAATGCGTTCATCGGTGTGTGGCCCTTATTCGCCCAGGTACGCTTTGCGCACGGCGTCGTTGCGGCGGATCTCGGCGGCGGTGCCCGAGAGCACGATGCGGCCGGTTTCCAGGAGGTAGGCCGAGTCGGCCAGGTCGAGCGCAAGCTTGGCGTTCTGCTCCACCAGCAGGATCGACACGCGCTCTTCCTTGTTGATGCGCCGCATGATCGAGAAGATGTCCTTCACGATGAGCGGCGCGAGCCCGAAGGAGGGCTCGTCGAGCAGCAGCAGGCGCGGCTTGCCCATGAGCGCGCGGCCGATGGCCAGCATCTGCTGCTCGCCGCCCGACAGCGTGCCGGCCTGCTGCGCGCGGCGCTCGCGCAGGCGGGGGAAGTAGTCGAACACGCGCTCCATGTCGGCGTCGATGCCGTCCCTGCTGGCGCGGGCGTAGGCGCCCAGGCGCAGGTTCTCCTCGGTCGTGAGGCCCAGGAAGGTGCCACGCCCGTCGGGCACGTGGCCCACGCCGGCCTTGGCGATCTGCTCGGTGGAGCGGCCGTCGATGCGCTGGCCGGCCAGCATGATGCGGCCCTCGGTGCTCACCATCATCTGGCACAGCGCGCGCAGCGTGGTGGTCTTGCCGGCGCCGTTGGCGCCCAGCAGCGCCACGACCTGGCCGATGGGAATGTCGAGGTCGATGCCCTGCAGCACGCGCGTCGGGCCATAAGCCGCATGCAGCCCGCGCACTTCGAGAATGTTGGTCGTCATGCCATCGCCTCCGCTTCTGCCTCTTCGCCCAGGTAGGCACGGATCACCTCGGGGTGC
Source organism: Variovorax sp. GW460-12-1-14-LB1 (assembly GCF_059423605.1). Classification (NCBI taxonomy): domain Bacteria; kingdom Pseudomonadati; phylum Pseudomonadota; class Betaproteobacteria; order Burkholderiales; family Comamonadaceae; genus Variovorax; species Variovorax sp. GW460-12-1-14-LB1. The sequence goes on along the minus strand of NZ_JBWKYF010000039.1, from coordinate 44,243 downwards.
GCGCGCACCTCGGCCGGTGTGCCCTCGGCGATCTTCTTGCCGAAGTTCAGCGCCACCACCTTGTCCGACACGCCCATCACGAGGCTCATGTGGTGTTCGACCAGCAGCACCGTCACGTTCAGGCGGTCGCGGATGTCGCGGATCAGCGTGCCCAGGCTCTCGAGTTCTTCGTGGTTCAGGCCGCAGGCCGGCTCGTCGAGCAGCAGCAGCTGCGGCTCGGCCGCCAGTGCGCGCGCCAGCTCGACGCGCTTCTGTGTGCCGAAGGGCAGGTCGGCCACTTCGCGTTCGGCCACGGCCTCGAGGTCGAGAAAGTGGATCAGCTGGTCGGCCCGCGCCCGCGCCTGCGACTCGATGGCCGCCACGCCGGGCAGCCGGAAGGCGTTGCGCAGGAAGCCCGCGTGGTGCTTGCTGTGGCAGCCCACCAGCACGTTGTCGCGCACGGTCATCGTGCGAAACAGCGCCAGGTTCTGGAAGGTGCGTCCGATGCCCAGGCCCGCCATGCGGTGGCGCGGCAGGCGCGTGAGCGGATGGCCGTCGAACTCGATGCGGCCGGCGCTGCACTCGTACAGGCGCGAGAGACAGTTGAACAGCGTGCTCTTGCCCGCCCCGTTCGGTCCGATGAGGCCGCAGATCTGGCCCCGCCGCACGTCGAACGAGACGCCGTCGAGCGCCACGATGCCGCCGAAGCGCACCGACACCGCGTCGATGCGCAACAGGGGGGTGTTCTCTTTGTCTCCGCGATCGGTGTCATGAATCATGCGTCGATCTCTTTTTATGGAGCCGCGGTCGATGGCCGCAGCGTTCTCTTATCCAGGAACACCGCGGAACCGGCTTTGCCGGGCCGCAGGTGTTGCCCCCTGCAAGGGGGTTGGAGGCCACACGAAGTGGGCAAGCCTGGGGGTGTGCCTGTCTACAGCCGTTCGATGATCGTCACGTTGGCCATGCCGCCGCCTTCGCACATGGTCTGCAGGCCGTAGCGCTTGCCGCGCTGGCCCAGGGCGTTGACCAGCGTGGTCATCAGCTTGGTGCCCGAGGCGCCCAGCGGGTGGCCCAGCGCGATGGCGCCGCCGTTCACGTTGATGCGGGCCGGGTCGGCGCCCAGCGCCTTCAGCCAGGCGATGGGCACGGGCGCGAAGGCTTCGTTGACTTCGTACAGGTCGATGTCCTCGATCTTCATGCCGGCCTTTTGCAGCGCGCGCTGCGTGGCGGGCAGCGGGGCCTCGAGCATGATGACCGGGTCGTGGCCCAGCACGCTCATGTGGTGGATGCGTGCCAGCGGCTTCACGCCCAGCGTCTTCAGGCCGCGCTCGTTCACGACCATGAGGCCGCTGGCGCCGTCGCAGATCTGGCTGGCGGTGGCAGCCGTGCAGCGCCCGCCTTCGGCGATGAGCTTGACGCCGGCGATGCTCTCCAGCGTGGCGTCGTAGCGGATGCCTTCGTCGGTGGTGTGCAGCTCGCCGGTCTCGGTGCCGTCGGCCATGCGCACGGCCACGGGCACGATCTCGCGCTCGAAGTGGCCGGCCTTGGTGGCGGCAATGGCGCGGTGGTGGCTTTCGAGCGCGTAGCGGTCGAGCGCGTCTTTCTCGATGCCGTAGTTGCGCGCGATCATCTCGGCGCCCGTGAACTGGCTGAACTGGATGCCGGGGTAGCGCTTTTCCATGCCGGGGCTCACGTAGAAGCCCAGGTTGTTCTTCAGCGGCAGCGTGGTGGGCAGGCCCATGGGCACGCGGCTCATGCTCTCGACGCCGGCGGCGATCACGATGTCCATCGTGCCCGACATCACGGCCTGTGCCGCGAAATGCAGCGCCTGCTGCGACGAGCCGCACTGGCGGTCGACCGAGGTGGCGGGCACCGACTCGGGCAGGCGCGAGGCCAGCACCGCGTTGCGCGCCACGTTGGAGGCCTGCTCGCCGGCCTGGCCGACGCAGCCCATGATGACGTCCTCGATCAGGGCGGGGTCGGCATCGGTGCGCTCCACGAGCGCGTTGAGCACCTGTGCGGCCAGGTCGGCCGGGTGCCATCCGGCGAGGCGGCCGTTGCGGCGGCCGCCGGCGGTGCGCGCGGCGGCGACGATGTAGGCTTCGGGCATGTGAAATCTCCGGTGAGTGATCGGTTCGCGTCCTGCGCATTGTTGGCGCCACGCCGCCGCACAGCGTCGTCGGAACCGACGATTTTGGGCGCCATGCCGGGCGCCCCGCCCCTCACCGGTGGCCGAACACGGGCGGGCGCCGCGCCAGGAAGGCGCGCAGGCCCTCGTGCGCGTCTTCGGTGGCGAAGCGCGCGTGCAGCTGGCGCCGCTCGAACAGGATGCCCTCGGACAGCGACGATTCCCACGCGCGGTTGACCGACTCCTTGATCGCCACCAGCGCCGGCAGCGAGTACCCCGCGATGCGCGCGGCCAGCGCCAGGGCCTCGGGCATGAGCGCCTCGGGCGCGACCACGCGCGACACCAGACCGCAGCGGTCGGCCTCGGCCGCGTCGAGCACGCGCGCGGCCAGGCACATTTCCATCGCCTTGGCCTTGCCGATCGCGCGCGGCAGGCGCTGGGTGCCGCCGGCGCCCGGCAGCATGGCGAGCTTGACCTCGGGCAGCGCGAAGCGCGCCGATTCGGCGGCCAGCACGATGTCGCAGGCCAGCGCCAGTTCGCAGCCGCCGCCGTAGGCCACGCCGGCCACCGCGGCGATCACGGGCTTGCGCACGCGGCGGATGGTTTCCCAGTTGCGGGTGATGAAGTCGTCGCGCACCACGTCGGCGTAGCCCCAGTCGGCCATGGCCGCGATGTCGGCGCCGGCGGCGAAAGCGGTGTCGCCGCCGGTTACGACGATGGCGCCGATGCCCGCATCGGCATCGAAGGCCAGCAAGGCGGCGCCAAGGGCGTCCATGAGCGCGTCGTCCAACGCGTTGAGCTGGCGCGGGCGGTTCAGGGTGATCACGCCGACGCGGCCGTCGACATGGGTAAGCACGGGGGCGTCGGGCATCGTCATGAACTCAGTCCACCACGATCTTCTGGCGCGCAATCAGCGAGGACAGCATCGCGCCTTCGTCGGCCAGCAGCTTGCGGAACTCGGGCGTGCTCATGGCCACGGGCTCGGCACCCAGGTCGCCGTAGCGCGACTTGACGCTGGGCAGCGCGAGCGCCTTGCCGAGCTCGGCGCTCATGCGGGCCAGCACCTCGGGCGGCGTGCCGTTGGGCGCCCACATACCGAACCAGATGTCGAGGTTGGCGCCCGGAAAGCCCTGCTCGCCCACCGTGGGCACCTCGGGGAAGAAGGGCGAACGCTTGGCGCTCACGATGCCCAGCAGCTTGGCCTTGCCGGCGCGGATGTGCTGGAAGGCGATGCCGGGGTCGCAGACGAAATCGGCCTGGCCCGAGAGCACGTCCTGCAGCGCAGGCGCGGCGCCGCGGTAGGGCACGTGCGTGACCTGCGTGCCGGTGGCCTGCTTGAACAGCTCGCAGGCCAGGTGCGGCGGCGTGCCCGCGCCGGCCGAGGCGTACGAGAGCGTGCCGGGCTTGGCCCGCGCAAGCATGACCAGTTCGCGCACGTCCTTCGCGGGCAGCTGCGGCTTGGCGACGAGGTACATCTGCGTGCGCCCGACCGTGGCCACCGGCGTGAGGTCGCGCGAAGGCAGCAGGCTCGCCTTGAAGAGCGAGGGGTTGGCGGTCTCGACCGAAGTGGGCGCGATGAGGAAGGTGTGGCCGTCGGGCGCGGCGCGCACCACCTCGGCGGCCGAGATGTTGCCGCTGGCGCCGGGCTTGTTGTCGATCAGCACAGTCTGGCCGAGCGACTCCGACAGCGACTGCGCAAGGATGCGCGCCATCACGTCGGTGCTGCCGCCGGGCGCAAAGCCGACGACCACGCGGATGGGCTTGGACGGCCATGCGCCAGCGGGTGTGGTTGCAGGCGTTTGGGCCCAGGCCGCGTGGCCGGCGAGTGCGAGGCCCCCCAGTGCGGCCACGGCGCGGCCCAGCCGCCGGCCCACGCCGGCGGCGAATTGCTTCTTGTGCATGTGTTGTCTCCGTTGTGGTGTCGAAAGGATCGGCAGGTGCGCTCAGGCGGCCGGGGCGCCCGATTCGTCCGCGCGCAGCAGGTCGCGCAGCTTGAATTTCTGGATCTTTCCGGAGGGCGTGGAGGGCAAGCTCTCGCGCACCACGAGGCGCTCCGGGATGTACTGCAGCGCCACCTTCTCGGCCTTGAGGAAGGCAACGATCGACGCCAGGTCGACCTGCCGCCCCGGCCTGGGCACCACCACCGCGCAGGCGCGCTCGCCCAGGCGCTCGTCGGGGTAGGCGACCACGGCGGCCATGGCCACGTCGGGGTGGCGGTACAGCAGCGACTCGATCTCGACCACGGGGATGTTCTCGCCGCCGCGAATGATCACGTCCTTGGTGCGCCCGGCGATGCGCACATAGCCGCGCTCGTCGATGCGCGCGAGGTCGCCGGTGTCGAACCAGTCGGCCGCGTCGGTGCCGTTGAGCTGCGGGCGCTTCAGGTAGCCGCCGAAATTGGAGCAGGCGCGCAGCAGCAGCTTGCCGACCTCGCCCGCCGGCAGCGCCAGGCCGTCGACGTCGACCACCTTCAACTCCACGCCAGGCAACGGGCAGCCGTCGGTGTGGATGGAACGCTCGTCGTCATCGTCCAGCCGCGTGAGCGTGACGGCGCCGTTCTCGGTCATGCCCCAGGCCGACACGATCTTGGCGCCCAGCGCCTGGCGGGCCTGCTCGACCAGCGCGCCCGGAATGGGCGCACCGGCGCAGAGAAAGGCACGCAGCGTGGGCACGGCCGTGCCCGACTCGGCCACGGTCTTCGACAGGTCGGAGAGAAAGGGCGTGGACGCCATGGTGAAGCTCACGCCCTCGGCGTTGATCGACGCGATGGCCTGCTTCGGCTCCCAGATGTCCTGCAGCACGACCGAGGCCTGCAGCACGATGGGCATCATGAGCCCGTACATGAAGCCGGTCTGGTGCGCCATGGGCGAGGCCATGAGCACGACGTCGCCGGTGCCCAGGCCCAGGCGCTGCGCGTAGGGCACGATGTTGGCCATGGTGGTGTTGGCCGAGTGCATCACGCCCTTGGGCTCGCCGGTGGTGCCCGAGGTGTAGATGAGCTGGGTCACGTCGTCGGGGCCGGGCCGGTGCTGCTGCAGGATCTGCGCGGCATCGGGCTCCTGCTCCCATGCGGGGCCGGCCAGCAGTGCCTCGAAGCTGTTCGCACCGCTGCCGCCGACCACCACCACCTGCGCCAGGTCGGGCAGGCCGGCCTGCAAGCCCGTGGCCATCTGCTCGAAGTCGAAGCCCCGGAAGCGCGCCGGCACGATCAGCACCTTGGCCGCGCCGTGCCGCAGCATGAACGACAGCTCGCGCTCGCGGAAGATGTGCATCAGCGGGTTCATCACCGCGCCGATGCGCGAGCAGGCCAGGTAGGTCAGCGTGAACTCCCACCAGTTGGGCAGCTGGCAGGCCACCACGTCGTTGCGGCCCACGCCCAGCCGCGCCAGGCCGACGGCGATGCGGTCGGCCATGCGGCCCAGCTCGCGGTAGGTGAAACGCACGGTGGCGCCCTCGCCCTCCCCGTCCTTCACGCGCACCGCGGTGAGCGCCACCTTGTCGGGGCTGGCGGCAATGCAGGCATCGAGCGCATCGTTGATGGTGCGGTCGTGCCACAGGCCCTGGGCCACCATGCGCGTGCGGCGCGGGGGCAGCAGTACGGCGTCGAATTCCATGATGTCTTGTCTCCTCTTGTTGTGCGAACCGGAAAACCAGGAACCGCCGACTACGCCGGCACCGCCGAGCGCCCGGCGCGCGTGCGGGCGACGATGGTCTTCATGATCTGGGCCGTGCCGTCGCCGATCTGGAAGCCCAGCACGTCGCGCAGGCGCTGCTCCATCGGCCCGCGGTCGTAGCCGCCGTGGCCGAACATCAGCAGGCACTGGTGGATGACGTCGTAGGCCAGCTTGGGGCCCCACCACTTGCACATGGCGGCCTCGGCGGTGTGCGGCGCGCCCTTGTCCTTGAGCCACAAGGTCTGCAGGCACAGCAGGCGCGCGGCCTCGATCTGCGTGTCGAAGTCGGCCAGCGGGTGCGACACGCCCTGGAACGCCGACAGCGGCTTGCCGAAGGCCTCGCGCTGCGCCACGTACTCCCAGGTTTCTTCCAACGCCACGCGCGCCACGGCCAGCACCTGCAGCCCGATGAGCGCGCGCGAGAAGTCGAAGCCCTGCATGACCTGCACGAAGCCCTTGTTCTCCTCGCCCAGCCGGTGGTCGACGGGCACGCGCACGTTCTCGAAGAACAGCGAGCCGCGTCCGATGGCGCGCTGGCCGTGGCAGTCGAAGCGGTTGCGCGTGACGCCGGGCAGGTCCATCGGCACCAGCAGCGCGGTCACGCCGTGGGCGGCCGACTCGATGCTGCCGGTGCGCCCGAACACCACGGCGGCGTCAGCCTGGTCGGCGGCCGAGATGGAGGTCTTCTCGCCGTTGAGCACGTAGTGATCGCCCACGCGCTCCACGCGCAAGCGCAGGTTGGCGGCGTCGGAGCCGCCGCGCGGCTCGGTCAGCGCAATGGCGAACAGCGCCTCGCCCTGCGTGAGCTTGGCCAGCCACGGCGCCACCACCTCGGGCCGGCCGTGCTCGCACAGGATCTGCCCGTTGAGCGAGGCCAGCAGGTTGATGTAGCTCAGGCTCAAGTCGGCGCGGGCGATCTCTTCGTGAATCACGCCGGCGGCCAGGCAGCCCAGGCCCTGGCCGCCGTGGGCCTCGGGCAGCTCGGGCGCGATGAAGCCCATCTCGCCCATCTCGCGCATCAGCGCGCGGTCGAGCACGCGCGTGGCGTCGCGCTCCAGGAAGCCGGGCGCCACGCGCCCGGTGGCGAAGCGGCGCGCATGCTCGGCCAGCGTCGCCAGGTCGTCGTCGATGTACGGGTTCATCGCGGTGTGTCCGGGTGCGGCTACTTGGCGTACTTGCGGAACTCGGGCTTGCGCCGTTCCTGCAGGGCCGCGACGCCCTCGCGCGACTCTTCGGTGTCGTAGTACAGCTTGAGCGCGTACATGCCCAGGCCCGCGATGCCGGCCTGGTGCGCGGTGTCGGCGTTGAAGCTGCGCTTGGCGATGGCCAGCGCGGTGGGGCTGCGCTCGCAGATTTCCTCGGCCCACTTCTGCACCTCGGCATCGAGCTGCTCGTGCGGCACCACGGCATTGGCCAGGCCCATGGCCACGGCCTCGGCGCCGCTGTAGCGGCGGTTCAGGTACCAGATCTCGCGCGCCTTCTTCTCGCCGACCACGCGGGCCAGGAAGGCGGTGCCGTAGCCCGGATCGACCGAGCCCATCTTCGGGCCCACCTGGCCGAACACGGCCTTCTCGGAGGCGATGGTCAGGTCGCAGATGGTGCACAGCACGTTGCCGCCGCCGATGGCAAAGCCCTGCACGCGCGCGATGATGGGCTTGGGCACGTTGCGGATGGCGTCGTGCAGCTCTTCCATCGGCAGGCCGATGGTGCCGCGCCCGTCGTAGTTGCCGTTGTGGGCCGACTGGTCGCCACCGGTGCAGAAGGCCTTCTCGCCGGCGCCGGCCAGCACGATGGCGCCCACGCCGCGGTCGTAGCCCGCGCGGTTGAGCGCGCGGATGATCTCGTCGCAGGTCTGGCCGCGGAAGGCGTTCATCTTCTCGGGGCGGTTGATGGTGATCCACGCCACGCCGTTGCGCACGTCGTAGAGGATGTCTTCGAAGTCGGGGGATGCCATGGGGGTCTCCTGAAAGGTGTCGGGTGTGTGTGGGGGGTCAGCCGTTCATCGTCAGGCCGCCCGAGACGCTGAGCACCTGCCCGGTCACGAAGGCCGCGTCGTCGCTGGCGAAGAAAAGAATGGCGCCCGGCAGGTCGTTCGGCTGGCCGATGCGGCCCAGCGGAATGGAGCGCGTGAAGGCCTCCATGAGCTTCTCTGGGTTGCCCGCGCCTTCCTTGTATTCGGCGAACAGCGCGGTGTCGGTGGGGCCGGGGCACACCACGTTCACGGTGATGCCGTGGCGCGCGTGCTCGCGGGCGATGGTCTTGGAGAACGCCACCAGCCCGCCCTTGCAGGCCGCGTACACCGCCTCGCCCGAGGAGCCCACGCGCGCCGCGTCGGAGGCGATGTTGACGATGCGCCCCGCCTTGCGCGCGGCCATGCCGGGCAGCACGGCGTGGTGCATGTGCAGCGCGCCGGTGAGGTTGATGGCGATGAGCTTGTCCCACTGCGCGGGCTCGGTCTTGGTGAAGGGCTTGAACACGTCCCAGCCGGCGTTGTTGACCAGCACGTCGACCGGGCCGAAGCGCTCCACCACGGCGGCCACGGCCGCGTCGACGCCGGGGCGGTCGGTGATGTCGCAGCGGAAGGCCTGGGCCTGGCCGCCGTCGGCGCGGATCTGCGCGGCCACCGCTTCGGCGGCCTCGAGGTTCATGTCGAACACCGCCACGCGGGCGCCGTCCTGGGCGAAACGGCGGCTGGTGGCGCCGCCGATGCCGCCACCGCCGCCGGTGACGATCACTGTCTTGTCCTGAAATCGCTGCATCTGGTTCTCCTGGGGTGCGAGGGCTTGCTATATCGTTGGGCCGTTGGGCGCCACTTTTGAGACATTTACGTAAATACGTTGACGTATTATGGGATGCTGCCGTGGCGTCGCGCAAGCCTTTCCGAAAGAAAAAACATGCAAAACACTAGTGAAAACACCGACGCGGCACGCATGGCGCTGGCCAACCGGGTGTTCTTTCGCCTCTATCAATGTGCAAACATGTTGCATAAAACCGGCAGCCGCGCGGTCGAGGCCGAGGGCCTGACGACGCAGCAATGGGCCGTGCTCGGCGCCCTGTCGCGCGACGAGGCCGAGGGAGGAATGAGCGTGGGAGACCTGGCGCGCTACCTGAAGGTCAGCCGCCAGAACCTGTCGGGCCTGGTCAGCCGCATGGAGCGCGACGGGCACGTGACGACCGCGCCCGACAGCCGCGACCGGCGGTCACGGCTGGTCACGATGACCGGGTCGGGGCAACACGTGTGGAAGGTGGAAGCGCAGCCGAAGATCTACGCCTACTACGAGCAGGTGCTGGACGGGTTCTCGGTGAACGACGTCACGCACACCCTGCACTACCTGCTGAAGCTGCTCGACAACATGCAGCGGGTGGACGATGCGCAGGGGGGAGCGGAAGAGCCGGCGGAATGACGCCGGCCCCCGCGGCCTGAATCAGGCCTTGGCGAGGCGCTTGGCCATGCTCCAGCGGTGCACTTCCGACGGGCCGTCATAGATCCGGAAGGCCCGCATGTCGCGAAAGATGCGCGCGGCCACGGTCTCGTCCGACACGCCGCTCGCGCCCAGGATCTGCACCGAGCGGTCGACCACGCGCCACTCGGCCTCCGAGCACAGCACCTTGGCCACGCTCGATTCGTGGCGGCCCTTGCCGCCCTGGTCGAGCACCCACGCGCAATGCCAGATGGTCAGGCGCGAGACGTGCAGGTCCATCTCGTTGTCGGCCAGCATGAAGCCCACGCCCTCGTGCTCCACCAGCGGATGGCCGAAGGCCTGGCGGCGGCGGGCGTAGTCGGCGGCGAGCTCGTGCACGCGGCGCGCGGCGCCGAGCCAGCGCATGCAGTGCGTGAGGCGCGCGGGCGCCAGCCGCACCTGCGCGTAGCGAAAGCCCTCGCCGATGGCGCCCAGCACGTCGGTGGCCGGCACGCGCAGGCCGTCGAAGCGCACCACGCCGTGGCCGCCGGTGAAGCAGCTGTCGAGTGCGTCGATCTGCCGTTCGATCACGATTTCGGGCTGGTCCATGTCGGCCAGGAACATGGTCGACGACCCGTCTTCCATGCGCGCCATGATGATCGCGAAGCCCGCGCCGGTGGCGCCGGTGATGAACCACTTGCGCCCGGTGATCACGTAGTGGTCGCCGTCGCGCACGGCCACGGTCTGCATCATCGACGGGTCGGAGCCGGCGCCGGGCGGCGGCTCGGTCATGCAGAAGCACGAGCGCACGTGGCCGTCGATGAGCGGCTGCAGCCAGCGCGCCTTCTGCGCCGGCGTGGCGACCACTTCCATCAAATGCACGTTGCCTTCGTCGGGCGCGTGGATGTTGAGCGCCACCGGGCCGAGCGGCGAGTAGCCCGCCTCCTCGAACACGATGGCCTTGTCGACGTGCGACAAGCCCAGCCCGCCGTGTTCCTTGGACGCATGCGGCGTGAGCAGGCCGGCGCGGCGTGCGCGCGCCACCAGCTCGTCGCGCAGCGCCTCGGCGGGGCCGTGCGAATCCTGCCGGGGGTCGGATTCGAGCGGAATCACCTCCTCGGCGATGAAGCGGCGCGTTCGTTCCTGCAGGTCGAGCTGGGCCGGGGTGAGGCTGAAGTCCATGGTGGGACGCTCCTTCTTTCTCTCAGTGGATTCAAGGACGGATTGAAGACAATGCGGCGCATGGTGCCGACGCGGGCGCGGGTTTCGAGTCGTGAGCGGGACAAGCCTGCCGGATTCGTCCGTTCCGACGATGCCGCGGCACGGCCTGCGCCCAACACTGACACGCCATGAACACACCTGCAACCGACCACGACGCCGACATCCTCCTGCTCACCCGTCCGCAGGACGGCTGCGCCTGCCTCACGCTGAACCGGCCGCAGGCCATGAACGCCCTGTCGCTCGCGCTGCGGCGCGCGCTGGTGCGCACGCTCGACACGCTCGCGCAGGACGACAGCGTGCGCGTGCTCGTCCTCACCGGCGCGGGCCGCGCCTTCTGCGCCGGCCTGGACCTGCGCGAGATCGACCCCGGCGCCATCACCGGCGACGCCGGCACCGACGTGGCCACCGCCCTCGCGAACTTTCCGCGCCCGGTGATCGGCGCCGTGAACGGCGCGGCCATCACCGGCGGCCTCGAGGTGGCGCTGGCCTGTGACCTGCTGATTGCGTCGAGCGAGGCGCGCTTTGCCGACACCCACGCGCGCATCGGCGTGATCCCGGGCTGGGGGCTGTCGCAGCGGTTGTCGCGGCTCATCGGCATTGCGCGGGCGAAGGAGATGGCCTTCAGCGGCAACTTCGTCGGCGCCGAACAGGCCGAACGCTGGGGGCTGGTCAACCGCGTGACCACGCCCGAGCAGTTGATGCCCCAGGCGCTGGCACTGGCCGCCGACATCGCAAGCGCGCTGCCCGAGATGCTGCCGGTCTACAAGCGCCTGATCGACGACGGCCATGCGCGCAGCTTTGCCGAAGGCATGGCGCTGGAGCAGGCCGCCACGCGCGAATGGGCTGCGTCGCTCACGCCCGAGGTGCTGCGCGCGCGGCGCGAGGCGGTGCAGGCGCGCGGGCGTGCGCAGAAGGGCTGACGACGGCCCTTCGCCCCGGCGTCAGCGCGGCGCCATCCGGATCGCGCCGTCCAGCCGCACGCTCTCGCCGTTGAAGTAGCCGTTGGTGATCATCAGCTCGGCCAGCGTCGCGTACTCGGCCGGATTGCCCAGGCGCTTGGGGAACGGCACCGAGGCGGCCAGCGCGGCCTTCACGTTGTCGGGCGCGCCCTGCAGCAGCGGCGTGTTGAAGATGCCCGGCAGGATCGTGTTCACGCGGATGCCCTCGCCCATGAGGTCGCGCGCGATGGGCAGCGTCATGCCGACCACGCCGGCCTTCGAGGCGGTGTAGGCGGCCTGGCCCATCTGGCCGTCTTGCGCCGCAACCGAGGCGGTGTTGACGATGGCGCCGCGCTCGCCGTCTTCCAGCGCATCGAGCGTGAGCATGCCGGCCGCCGACTTGGCGATGCAGCGGAAGGTGCCCACGAGGTTGATCTGGATGATGCGGTCGAAGTTGGCGAGCGGAAAGTGCTTGATCTCGCCCGAGGCCTTGTCGCGGCTCGCGGTCTTCACCGCGTTGCCGGTGCCGGCGCAGTTGACCAGCACGCGCTCCTGGCCGTGCGCGGCGCGGGCCTTGGCGAAGGCCGCGTCGACCTGCTCTTCCGACGTGACATCGACCTTGCAGAACACGCCGCCCAGTTCCTTGGCCAGGGCCTCGCCCTGCTCCACGTTGAGGTCGAACAGCGCGACCTTCACGCCGTGGCTGGCCAGGCGGCGCGCGGTGGCGGCCCCCAGGCCCGAGGCGCCGCCCGTGACGACGGCGGCAATGCTGGAATCGAGTTGCATCTCTTGTTGTCCTTGGATAGAGAGAGAAAGGAAGAAAGAAAACCGAAAACGCCTGCCGTTCAGACCGGGTAGTAGCGCAGCTTGCGCGCCGCCATCTCGCGCATGCGCGCCGTGGGCACATACGGCGCGCCGAGCGCCGCATGTTTGTCGCACAGCGCGACCACGCGGTCCAGCCCCAGCCAGTCGGCGTACTTGAGCGCGCCGCCCGCATAGGCCGGAAAGCCCACGCCGAGCAGCAGCGCCATGTCGAGCTCGGCCGGCGTGGCGACCACGCCGTCTTCGAGCGCGTGCGCGGCCTCGACCACCATCGGCAGCATCATGCGTTCGACGATCTCCGCGTCCGCGAAGTCGCGCCGCCCTTGCGGCTGCAGCGTGGCGACCAGCGCATGCGCCTCGGGCGCGGCCGACTTGCGCGGGCGGCCCGTGGGGTCGTTCTCGTAGCGGTAGAAACCCGCGCCGTTCTTCTGGCCGTAGCGCTTGTTCGCCACCATGAGCTTCACGGCATTGCGTTCGAGGGCCGGCATGCGCTGCGGGTAGCCCGCGGCGATCACGTCGCCCACGTGCGCGCCCACGTCCATGCCCACCACGTCCTGCAGGTAGGCCGGCCCCATGGGCCAGCCGAAGGCTTCCATCGCGCGGTCGACCGCCTCGAAGTCGGCGCCATCGGCCACCAGCTGCACGAAGGCGTTGATGTACGGCGTGAGGATGCGGTTGACCAGGAAGCCCGGGCAGTCCTTCACCACGATGGGCGTCTTGCCCATGGCCACGGCATAGCCCACGGCGGTGGACACGGCGGCGTCGCGCGTCTTCGCGCCCTGGATCACTTCCACCAGTTGCATCACCGGCACGGGGTTGAAGAAGTGCATGCCGACGAAGTCTTCGGGCCGCGCGAGCGGCTGGGCGATGTCGTCGATGCGCAGGCTCGAGGTGTTCGAGGCGATCACGGTGCCGGGCTTCACGCTACCTTCCAGCGCCGCGAGCACCTTGCGCTTGACCTCGAGGCTCTCGACCACGGCCTCGACCACGCAGTCCACGCTGTCGAAGCCGGTCTCGTCGAGCTGGGGCACGATCGACGCTTGAATGGCGTCGGCCTTGGCCTGCGCGAGCCGGCCGTTCTTCACCTGCTTGGCGAGCTGCTTGCCGGCCTCGGCCATGCCCAGGTCGAGCTGCGGCTGCGCGATGTCCTTCATGCGCACCGGCGTGCCGCGCAGCGCGCTGGTGTAGGCGATGCCGCCACCCATGATGCCGGCGCCGAGCACGGCCGCCTGCTTCACCGGACGGCCTTCGCGCGCGTGGCGCTTGTAGAGCTTCTTGAGTGCCTGGTCGTTGAGAAAGGCCTGCACCAGCGAAGCCGCGGCCTGCGTCTTCGCGACGCGGCCGAAGGCGACCGACTCGAGGTCGAGCGCACCCGCGCGGTCGCGGCCGGCGGCCTCGGCCATCATTTCGAGCGCGATGAGGGCTGCGGGCTGGTGCTTGCCGCTGCGCGCCGCCACCTGCGTGCGTGCGGTCTCGACCAGCGCACCGGCCTCCTGCTTCGACAGCGCCAGCGGCGCGCGCTTGCGTTGCTGCGCCGCTCGCCAGTCGATCTCGCCGCGCACCGCACGTTGCAGCAGCGCGAGCGCACGGTCGCGCAAAGCATCGGGCGTCGCGACCTCGTCGGTCACGCCCGCGGCCAGCGCGGCCGGCGCCTTGGCCGGCTTGCCGCTCGCCACCCAGTCGATGGCCGTGGCCAGGCCTGCGAGACGCGACAGCCGCACCGTGCCGCCGAAGCCGGGGAACAGGCCCAGCTTCACCTCGGGCACGCCGACCTGGGCCGTGTCGGCCATCACGCGCAGCGGCGCGAGCATCGCCAGCTCCAGCCCGCCGCCGAGCGCGAAGCCGTTGATGGCGACCACGCTGGGCACCTTCAGGTCCTCGAAGGCGTTGAACAGTTCGTTGCTGGCGCGCACGCCGCGCGCGATGTCGGCCTCGGCCTGCTGGAAGGTGGCGCCGAACTCGGTGATGTCGGCGCCGACGATGAACACGTCTTTCGCGCTTGTCACCAGCACGCCGCGCACATCCGGCGAGGCCGCGATGCGCTCGGTGGCCTGGCGGAACTCGTCGACGGTGCGTGCGTCGAGCTTGTTGATGGCCTCGCCGCGCCGGTCGAAGCGCAGCTCCACCAGCCCGTCCTGCAGCGGCAGGACTTCGATACTTTCGCCTTGGAACAAAGGGGGTCTCCTCGCGGCCGGCGACGCGCCAGCCTGTGGGAAAAAGTTTAGGGACGCGCCCTGCGTGCAGGCATCGTCCGAAGCGACGATTACAGGCGGCCGCGCGCCTGCAGGTAGTCGCGCACCGCCTCGGCGGCGGGGTCGCCGACCACGGCGAATTCGTCGGTGAAGAAGATCGGCGAGGCGGCCAGGTCGATGAAGCGGCGCTCGTCCGCGAGCAGCTCGGCGCTCGCGCGGCGGGCTTCCTCGCGCCGCGCGCCGGTGCGCGCCTCGAGGCTGTCCCACCACAGCTCGGCCACGCCGTCGAAGGGCGCGGGGCTGCCGCGCGGCACGGCCAGCGGCTGCACCAGCGCATCGTCGAGCGTGTGCGACTGCACGTAGCGCCGCAGCCCCAGCACCTCGGCGCGCTCGGCGACGAGCGGTGCATGCACATTTCGCCAGTGGTGCTGGAACTGCGCGCGGTCCAGGTGCGGCAAGCGCCGCAGACAGAAGACGAGCTTGATCATCGGCGCACCCGGATCAGCCCTTCCTGCGCCACGGAGGCCACGAGCCGGCCGGCGCGGTCGAACAGCGCGCCGCGGCAGAAGCCGCGCGCATGCTCGGCCGAGGGCGAGTCGGCGTCGTACAGCAGCCAGTCGTCGCAGCGGAAATCGCGGTGGAACCACATCGCGTGGTCCAGGCTCACGCCCTGCACGCCCGGTTGCTGAAACGCCAGGCCGTGCGGCTGCATCGCCACGCCCATGAAGCTGTAGTCGGAGGCATAGGCCAGCAGGGCCTGGTGCAGCAGCGGGTCGTCGGGCAGCGCGTCGGCGGTGCGCAGCCAGAGCTGGCTGTGCGGCGGGCGCGGGCCGGCCGTGACCGGGTCGCGCGGATCGACGTAGCGGAACTCGATCGGCCCCTCGACGCGCACGCGCGGACCGGCGCGCGGCGTGAGGTCTTCGGGCGGCGGCGCCTCGGGCATGGCGCACTGGTGCGACACGCCCGCCTCGCGCCGGTGGAACGAGGCCGACATGTGGAAGATCGGCTCGCCATGCTGGATGGCGACCACGCGCCGCGTCGTGAAGCTCGCGCCGTCGCGGATGCGATCCACGTCGTAGACGATGGGCGCGGCCTTGTCGCCCGCGCGCAGGAAGTAACCGTGCAGCGAATGCGCCGCATGCCCGTCGACCGTGCGGGCCGCGGCCATCAGCGCCTGCCCGAGCACCTGACCGCCGAAGACGGCGGGCGCGCCGATGTCGGTGCTGGTGCCGCGAAACAGGTTCTTCTCGAGCTGTTCGAGCTGCAGCTGCGCGACCAGCGACTGCAGCGCTTGCGCGCGGCCTGGGCTCACGCGGCGTGCTCCACGGGATAGAACGGCGTGTTCGATTGTGCGCGCTGGCGCAACGCGGCCGTGGGCTTGAAGCGCTCGCCGTGGCGCTGTGCGAGTGCATCGCAGCGCGCGACGAAAGCCGCGAGGCCGACGGTCTCGATGTACGAGAGCGTGCCGCCGGTCCAGTCGGGATAGCCCAGCGCGAGCACGGCGCCGAGGTCAGCCTCGACCGGTTGCTTCAGCACGCCTTCTTCGAGGCAACGCGCCGCTTCGAGCGCGAGGAGTGACAGCAGGCGTTCGCCGACGGCGCGTGCATCGGGCTGCGACGTGGCGGCCTGTGTCGCGGTGGCATCGGCGGTCAGCGGACTCTCGCCCAACCCGGCCTGCCGCGCAGCATTCGCGATCAGCGCAGGCGACACGCCTTCACTCAACAGCGCCGCACCTTCACTGCGGTACAGCTGCCGCAGCCGTTCGACATACGCGGTGCTGATCGCGCTGAGGTCACCCTTGCGCCGCAACGCCGCGCCCCGGTTCACGAACAGCGTGCGCATCAGGTTGCGTGCCACCGGGCCGGCCAGCAAGGGGCCGAAGCACTGCGCCTCGACCGCCAGGCCCGCGTCCATCGGCAGCTGCGTGCCTTCGTACACGGCCGACAGGATGGCCAGCGGCGCCGGCAGCTGGTCGTGCGTGTCGCGCCGCACCTGCGCCAGCGTGGCGCCGAAGCTCGCGCCCGCGTGCGGTGCGAGTGCACCCGCACCGCCCGGCACCTGGAAGCCCTTCACGTCCCACGGCTGCTGGCCGGCGTCGGGGTGGTCGAGCACCCAGCGACGGGCCACGGCCACGAGTTGGTCGGCCGGCGCGAGCGCATCGACCATGCCCAGCGCCAGCGCCTCGGCCGGCGCCACATGCCGGCCCGACAGCAGCAGCGGCAGCGCGCGCGCAATGCCGATGAGGCGCGGCAGCCGCTGCGTGCCGCCGCCCACGGGCAGCAGGCCGACCGTCACTTCGGGCAGTCCAACCACCGCGCGCGCTTCGTCGAGCAGCACGCGGTGGTGGCAGGCCAGCGCGAGCTCGAAGCCGCCGCCCAGCGCCACCCCGTTGATCGCCACCGCCACGGGCTTGCCGCAGCGCTCCAGCTCGCGCAGCGCGCGCCCGCCGGGCGCGATCACCTCGATGGCCTCGGCCGCGCCGCCGCCCGTGGCATGAAAGCCCACGAGGTCCTTGAGGTCGGCCCCGGCCATGAAGCCGCTGGCCTTGCCCGAGGTGATGACCGCGCCGCGCACATCGGCGCGCTGCGCGATCTGCGCCACGGCCGCGCGCAGGTCGGCCGTGAAGCCGGGCGTGAACACGTTCATCGGCCGCTCGGGCACGTCGAGGGTGAGGAGCGCGACGCCGTCGGCATCGACCTCGAATCGGATGTGGGAAGGCATAGGAAAAATGGAAGAGAAGACGTGGTGCTCAGACGCGCTCGATCACCAGCGCGGTCGACTGCCCCGCCGCAGCGCACAGCGTGACCAGGCCCAGGCCCGCGTCACGCCGCTCCAGCTCGTCGAGCAGCGTGCCCGTGAGGATCGCGCCGGTCGCGCCCAGCGGGTGGCCCAGCGCGATGGCGCCGCCGTTCACGTTGATGCGCGCGGGGTCGATGTCGAAGTGGCGCGCATAGCGCATCGGCACCACCGAGAAGGCCTCGTTCACCTCGAACAGGTCAATGTCGCCGATGCTCAGGCCGCAGCGCGCCAGCAGGCGCTCGGTGGCGGGCATCGGGCCGCCCAGGCTCAGCAGCGGCTCGTCGGCGCACGAGGCGCTGCCGACGATGCGCGCACGCGGCGTCAAGCCGTTGCGCGTGCCGTAGTCGCGGTTGCCCAGCAGCACCGCGCAGGCGCCGTCGACGATGCCGCTCGAATTGCCGCCCGTGTGGATCGGCGCGATGTGCGAGAGCTGCGGGTAGCGCTGCAGCAGGATCGCTTCGTAGCCCTGCGCGGCCACGCCGGCAAACGCCGGCTTGAGCTTGGCGAGGTCGGCCATCGTGGTGCCGGGGCGGTTGGCCTCGTCCTTCGCGAGCACGGTGCGGCCGAGTCGGTCGCGCACGGGCACGAGCGAGCGGTCGAAGCGGCCCTCGGCCTGTGCCACGGCGGCGCGGCGCTGGCTTTCGACAGCGTAGGCATCGACCGCCTCGCGGTCCACGCCGTCGAGCATGGCCATGAGGTCGGCCGCCACGCCGTTGGGGATGTAGGGGTAGCGCTGGCCCACGGCGGGGTCGGTGTAGACCGCGCCGCCGTCGCTGCCGATGGTCACGCGCGACATCGACTCCACGCCGCCGCCGATCACCGCGTCGGCCTGGCCCGAGGCCACGAGGCCGAAACCCATCTTCAGCGTGTCGAGCGCCGAGGTGCAGAAGCGGTTGAGCTGGAAGCCCACCACGCTGTCGCCGTAGCCCGCCGACAGCAGCGCGACGCGCGCGATGTCGGCGCCCTGCTCGCCCACCGGCATCACCACGCCCAGGCCCACGTCCTCGATCTGCGTGGGGTCGAGTGCATGGCGTTCGCGCAGCGCCTGCAGCACCTGCGTGGCCAGCTGCACCGGCGTGATGGGGTGCAGCGCACCGTCGGCGCGCCCCTTGCCGCGCGGCGTGCGCACGTGGTCGTAGATGAAAACGTCGTCGGTCATGGGCAGGGCACTGCCCGGGTGCGCAAGGCCACCGGATGCAGGGGAATTCAGTTTGTCTGCGGCCAGTTTAGGAAGCAGAATCGGTTGCCGGAATCGTCGGAAGCGACGGAATTTCCAGGCACTCACTCCCCCTTCGCGATGCCTGCTCCAGCCCCCGTTCCCCCTTCTTCGCTCCGGATTCTCGAGACCAAGCTGAACCCGCCGGCCTTCGTGGCCACGCAGGTGCCGCGCACCGCCATCAGCGAAGAGATCGCGGCCGCGACCGTCAAGCTCGTGCTGGTGCGCGCGCCCGCCGGCTTCGGCAAGACCACCGCCATGGCACAGATCCGCGAACGCATGGACGCGCAGGGCATCGCCACCGCCTGGCTCACGCTCGACCGCGCCGACAACGACGTGTCGCGCTTTCTCAACTGCCTGGCCGAGGCCGTGCAGCGCATCGGCGTGGACGAGCCCGCAAGCCACGCGCCCTTCGACGCCGTGGCCGCGCTGGCCGCGCACGACTCGCCCTTTACGCTGTTCCTGGACGACTTCGAGGTGGTGCAGGAGCCCGCCGTGCTGGGCCTCGTGCGCGAGCTGGTGGAGCACCTGCCGCGGCGCGGGCAGATCGTGATCGGCTCGCGCAGCCTGCCCGACCTGGGCCTGGGCCGGCTGCGCGCGCGCGGCCAGCTCATCGAGATCGACACCGACCGCCTGCGCTTCTCGCTGGAAGAAACCAGCGCCTTCATCGGCCTGCGCCAGGCGCATGCGCCGCACGCCGCCGCGCAGCCGCCGCAGGCGCTGCCGGCCGACCTGCTCTCGCAGCTGCACCGCAAGACCGAAGGCTGGGTGGCGGCCATCTGGCTGGCGTCGATGGCGCTGGAGCGGCACGGCATCGAGACCGGCTTCATCGAGCGCTTCTCTGGCTCCGACCGCGCCGTGGCCGACTACCTGGCCGAAGACGTGCTCGCGCACCAGCCGCCCGAGATCCACGACTTTCTGCTGCGCACGAGCATCCTGCGCCAGCTCGACGCCTCGGTGTGCCAGGCGCTCAACCCGCGCGGCGACAGCGCCGTCATCCTGGAGCAGCTGGCCGCCGCCAACCTGTTCCTCACGCCCGTGAGCGGCGATGCTGGCGGCGAGGTGCGCGCGTGGCGCTACCACAGCCTCTTTGCCGACTTCCTGCGTGCGCAGCTGGCGCGCGAGCGGCCCGGCGAACTCGCGCGGCTGCACCTCGCGGCCTCGGGCTGGTACGAATCGCACGGCCGGCCCGTGCCCGCCATCGACCACGCCATCGAGGGAGGCGACCATCCGCACGCGCTCACGCTGCTCGACAGCTACGCCGAGCAGTTCCTCGAACAGGGCCGCATGCGCATGCTGGCGCGCTGGTTCTCGGCCATTCCCGAACATCAGCTGCGCGAGCACCCGTTCCTGCAGCTCATCGCGCTGTGGGCCACCTGCTTCACGCACGGCCCGTGGGACGCCATGCGGCTGCTCGAACAGTCGGGCTGCCTCGACAGCCCCATTCCCGAGGTGCGCGCCAACGCCCACACGCTCATTCCGCTGCTGCTGGCCATGGAAGACCAGCACGACGCCGCGTATGAAGCCGGCCGCAAAAGCCTCGCGCGCCTGCCCACCGGCCTGGCCTTTGCCGAGGGCGTGCTGCTCAACGCGATGGCGCACATCCTCGCGGTGCGCGGCGACCAGCGCGAGGCGCAGCGCCTGCTCGAGGCCGCGCGGCGCGAGCAGGGCAACAGCACCTTCAACCGCATGTACACCGAGTCGCTGGCGGGCCTGTTCGACCTCACCGAAGGCCGGCTGCGCCAGGCCACCGCGCGGCTGCGCATGGCGGTCGACTCCACGCATGCCGTGTCGTACAACCACAGCCACGGCAACGCCTGGGCCGGCGTGCTGTACGCGGGCGCCGTGTACGAGACCAACCAGCTGGTGCAGGCCGAGCACCTGCTGAACGTGTACCTGCCGCTGGCGCGCGACGTGGGCCTGCCCGACCACATGATCCTGAGCCACGTCATGCGCTCGCGCATCGCGTTCCACGCGGGCGACATCGACGCCGCGTTCCAGGCGCTGACCGAACTCGAATACCTGGGCCACCACCGCCAGCTGCCGCGCGTGGTCGCGGGCGCCAAGCTGGAGCGCGCCCACATGCTGCTGCTGCAGGGCAACGGCCCCGCCTCGCGCGACGAGCTGCAGCGCGCCGACGATCCCGAGCTGTGGGAGCGCGAGCGCCGCCAGCGCCTGCCCGCGCACGACCTCGACTACCTCGCGCTGGCGCGGGCGCGCTGGGACATCGCCTTCGGCGACGCGCGCGCGGCCCTCACCGTGCTCGACGCCGAGCTGCACGCCGCCGTGGCCGCCAACCGCAACCGCCGCGCGCTCAAGCTGCGCGTGCTGCGCGCACTGGCACTGCAGCGCGCGGGCGACCTCGCCACCGCCATCGAAGAGATCGGCGCCGTGCTGCAGGCCGCGAGCCAGGAAGGCTTCGTGCGGCTGATCCTCGACGAAGGCCCGGCCGTGGGCACGCTGGTGCACCGCTATGCCGCCGCCATGCAGCAAGAAGCGGGTGCCGTGGCGCCCGTGCTGCGCAGCGACCCGATCCTGGCCGACTACCTGCAGCGGCTGCTGCAGGTGCTGGGCCCGCCGCCGTCGCCGATCGACGCCGAGGCCCCCTCGGGCGACGCCACCAAGGAGCCGCTCACGCGCAAGGAGATCCGCGTGCTGCAGCTCCTGGCCGAGGGCTATTCGAACAACGCCATGGGCGAAAAGCTGTTCGTGTCCGAGAGCACGGTGCGCACGCACCTGCGCAACATCCACATGAAGCTGGGCGCCAAGCGGCGCACGGAGGCTGTGGCGATTGCGCGCAAGCTCGGCGTGATCCGCTAGCCCAAAAAAAAGGGCCCGCCCGCCGACACATGGCAGACGGGCCCAAACCCTCGCCTTTCGTCAGAACGACACGTTCAGATTCGCCTTCACCGACTGGTCGCGCGCCTTGCCGCCGAACTGGCCGCCATACGACACGCCGAAGGTCGCGCGCGGAGAGAACGCGAAGTCCAGGCCGAGTTGCAGCACCGCCGCGTTCTTCGCCACCGCCACGCCCGCAATGTCCGAGAAGCCGGTGGCGCCCGGCAGCGCAACGCTGGTGAACGGCGTCAGGTCGCCGTAGGCGCGGCGCCAGCCGACCATGCCCTTGAGCGTGGCATCGACGCTGCCCAGGCGCACCGCGGTCGATGCGCGCAGGCCCAGCGTCGACAGCCCAACGTTCGCGCTGCCGCTGCGCGCCTGCAGCGCCGCCCATGTGCCGCGCTCCGAGAACGCGTCGGTGTGCAGCGTGACGTGCGCGAGGTTGGCGAAGGGCTCCAGTGCCACGTCGCCGGCCGCCAGGCTGTAGCCCACTTCGCCGAAGACCTGCGTGGTCGATGCGTCGTGGTTGCTCTTGAGCGAATCCGACAGGCCCGCCACGCGCGCCTGGCGCGTGGTGTCCACGTCGTGCCGCGCGTAAGCTGCGCCGGCGCGCAGGGCCCACGGGCCGAGCGTGGTGCCGCCGTACAGGCCCAGGTGGTAGCTGGTGGCATCGCCCGAGGACGAGCGCGCGTCCACGTCGAACTTGCTGCGGCTGTAGCCGCCGGCGACGCCCAGGCGCACGTTGTCGCCCACGCGCGCGTCGCCGCCCATCAGCAGGCCGTCGACCGAGCGATCGAGCCGCGCGGCGTTGCCGTCGTCGCGCGCACGGCCGGTCGAGTGCAGGGCCTGGCTCCAGAAGACCGTCTCGCCCGTGGTCGGGGCGGCCATGTGCGACTGGCCGGTGCCGTCGTTGACCTTGACCGGCGCCGTGGACGCGCCCGCCGTGCCGGCCGACGCGCGCAGGCGGTCCATCGCGGCCTCGCGCACGAAGCGGCTGTCTTCGATGAGCGCTGTCTTCGCGGAGGCATGCACTTCACCCGACAGGCTGTCGAAGGCCGTGCGCGCGGCCGGTACGCTCTCCAGCTGCAGCGCGGCAGCCAGCGCCGGGCTCCATGCGGCCGCGCCATCGAGGTTCACACCCATCGCACGCTGGTTGCCCGACTGCGCGACCGACGCGAACGACACGCTGTTGCGCATGGCTTCCGTGTAGACCTGCGTCGCGGTGTAGCCCAGCTTCGGCGAGAGAAAGAGGTAGTCCTTGGCCACGCTGAAGTCGGCGAAGGTGCCGCTCACGCCGCCCTCGGCGTTGAGCAGCGTGTAGCGCGTGCCGAGGTTGTAGCCGCCGAGCACGCGCACCGTGCCGCCCTCGAGCGTGGCCTGCCCGCTGACGTCGAGCCGGTCGGCCTGCGCGTCGGTGCCGCTCAGTTCGGCCTCGAAAGTCGAGCCCGGCGCGAAGCGTGCATTGCCGGCCACGTGCAGCGTGCCGATGGAGTTGCCCGGCGCCACGACACCGCCGGTGGCGACGGTCGTGCTGCCGACCGTGCCGGTGCCCTGCAAACGCCCGCCCGACAGCACGGCCATCGTGCCGCCCAGCGTGCCGTTGACCGACAGCATGCCCTGCGCCACCGAGGTCTTGCCGGTGAAGCCGCCCGAGTCGCCAGTGAGCTCGAAGCTGCCCGCGCCCGCCTTCACGAGGCCGCCACTGCCGCTGAAGCGGCCCGCGAACTGCGTCGAACGGTCGTTGCCGCCGGTGGTCAGCGTGCCGGTGCCCACGGCCACATCGCCCGCGCCGGCCAGCGAGCCGATGGTCGCGTCGAAGCCGTTGAGGTCGAGCCTGGCCTTGCCGGCCACCGTGAACGCACTGGCGTTCGACAGGCCGGTGGCCGAGCCCGCGCGCAGCGTGCCGCCCTGGACCCAGGTCGCGCCGCTGTAGCTGTTGGCGCCGCTCAAGGTGGTGACGCCTTCGCCGGTCGTGCCGCCCGTGGTGCGCAGGTCGCCCGCGCCGGTGATGTTGTAGGCGAAGTCGTAGGCGTCGCCGCGGTCGATGGCGAAGCTGGCGCCCGCGTCGATGGCCACGTGGCTGGTGATGGAACCGGTGGTGCCGCCCTCGCCCAGCGCGAGCTCGCCGGCCTGGATGCGCGTGTCGCCCGAGTAGGTGTTGGTGCCCGTGAGCACCAGCCGCCCGGCGCCGGCCTTCACGAGGCTGCCGCGGTAGTCTTCGTCGGTCTTGCTGCGCAGGTGGGTCAGGCGGTCCCAGTCGACGTTGATCGCTCTTGCCCTGTCCTCGACAGTCGTCATGATTTCTTCCGCCGGAATCACCATGTACGGAGGGAGTTCGGTCCACAGGGGGTCTCCGGGCCCGGCCAGTCGGCGCAGGCTCTCGAATATCTCGGCGGTGCCCCTCGCGAGCGGGTTGGCCTTCGCTGCGGCCAGGGCGTCGGCAAAGTCACCACCCGACAACATGGCCGTGCGCAGCGCCTGAAGCAGCGCGACGGCCTCATCACCCAGGGGCTTGAAGGCGTCCGGGGCAATCGGCCCCTTCACGAGCGCACCCAGGCGCACGATCTCGGCGGCTTCTTCCTGCTTGCGCTGGACCAGCCCCGTTTCCGAGATGTCGTTGCGCCACGTGTCGGCCGTGCCGCCGGGCATGTCGATGACCATGCGCTTGAGCAGCTGGCCCGGCCCCTTCATGGCGTTCTCGAGGTTGACGAGGCCCCAGCCGATCACCGCGTCGGGCGCCGCCTGACGCGTGCCGTCGAGCTTCGTGGCCGTGGTGAGCAGCACCTGCAACGCCTGCTCGTTGGTCATGTACGGAAAGCGCTCCATGATGATGCCCAGGGCTCCGGTGGCATGCGGCGCCGCCATCGAGGTGCCGCTGTAGGCCGCATAGGCCCCGTCGAACACCGTGCTCATGATGTTGGCACCCGGGGTGGCCACGCACCAGTACTTGGCGATGCCGCACTTGTTGAGGGAGCTGTGCTGCTGGTAGCCCGTTTTTGTCTGATTGGTCCCCGTCACCGTCAACCAATGCCCCTCCACGTCGGGCCTGAAATACGGCAGCGCCCCGCGCGCCGCCGGATTGGCCTGCCCCTGGTTGTCGGCGGCGAACACCTGGATGACCCCTTCCTTGCCATCGGCCTGGGGCTTCGTGGCGTCGATCGCGGCGTCGACCCAGGACGGCCCGCGCAGGTACTGCAGGTAGTCGGCGGTGACCGCGTTCTGTGTGCTGAAATTCCGATTGCTCGGATTGCCCCAGCTGTTGTTGATGACCCGCACGCCCGCGTCGCGCATGCCCTGGTAGAGATTGCGGAAGTTCTCGGTGGTGGCGTGGCGGTAGCTGTCCGGACTCAACCCGGCACTCGACTTCAGCGCGTCGGGCGCATTGGTGTTGCCCACGAACACGTTGGCATTGAATGCCACGCCGTGCATGTTGTTCTTGATGTCCTGCCCGTCCCGGCTGGCGCCCACGGTGCCGGACACGTGGGTGCCGTGGAAACCGTAACCCGCGTCCTTGCCATTGAGCACGGAGCCATCCGCCGCGAACTCGCTGTACGCCCCGTTGGACGTCGCCGTCACCAGCGCCGTGAAGCGCGTGAGTGGCAGCTCGCGTGTGTGGCGCACATCGAACCCCGAGTCGATCACGCCCAGCTTCACGCCCTTGCCGGTGAAGCCCGCCGCGTAGGCGTACTCGGTCTTCATCGCCCCGAGCCCCCAGTCGGCCAGGAACTCCTTCGTGCGCCAGCTGGCCGGGTCGCCGATCATGCCGGGGTCGCCCGGATAGGCCTGTGCACCGGCCGCGGTGGCCAGCATCGAACCCAGCACGCACACGGCGGCGCGGGCCACGGCCCTGCGCTTGAACTTCGGTGATCTCGTCATGACGGAACGAACCCTCTCTGTCTTGGTATGGAATGAAAAGACCGTCGCCCTGCCGGTGAAGCCACGTCGTGAAGACGTCGCGCACGGGCCGGTTAACGGTCGTTAAATTCTGGAAAGAGGGGTCGTTCTTTGTGATCTCGTCGGTGCTTGTTCCGATACTTTGGAATCCAGACGCTGGAGTTTTTCCCTAGGTTGCGGCGCTTCAGGCCGCCAGCCGCTGCCGCTTGTCCTGCGCGTCGCGCCCCGCGATGTGCTCGCGCGCGCGCTTCCAGTCCTCGTCCTGCCATTGCGACATGCGCGAGAAATTCCCGCCCGTGGCCTGGAACTGCGCGCCGTCGATGGCGATGGTCTGGCCGTTGACGTACTCCGAGCCCGGGCCGAGCAGGTAGGCCGCGAGGTTGGCCAGCTCGGGCATGCGGCCGTTGCGCTCCATCGGGTTGCGTTCGGCCTTGTGCTCGCCGCCGCCGGGGTTCAGGCGCGCGCTCATGCCCTCGGTGGGGAACAGGCCCGGCGCGATGGCGTTGAAGCGGATGCCGCGCCCGGCCCACTCGACGGCGAGCGACTGCGTCATGGCGTGCAGCCCGGCTTTCGACATGGCCGAAGGCACGGTGAAGGGCGAGCCGTTCCACACCCAGGTCGTGAGGATCGACAGCACCGACGCGGCCTTGCCTTCGGCGAGCCAGCGCTTGCCGCATTCGAGCGTCATGCAGAAGCTGCCGCGAAAGACGATGCTCGAGATGGCGTCGAAGGCGCGCGGCGACAGGTCTTCGGTACGGCTCACGAAGTTGCCCGCGGCGTTGTTGACCAGGCCGTCGAGCGCGCCACCGTCGGCCCAGATTTCATCGAGCATCTCGGTGATCTGCGTGTCGTGGCGGATGTCGCAGGTCTTGGGCGTCACGCGCCCGCCGTGCAGGTGCATCAGCTCGGCCGCGGTTTCTTCGAGCACGGGCGCGCGGCGCCCGCAGATGTACACATGGGCGCCAAGCAGCAGCAGCGCCTCGCTCATCACGCGGCCCAGGCCGCTGCCGCCGCCGGTCACGAGGTAGCGGCGGCCGGCCAGCAGGCCGGGCTTGAACATCAGGTCGTCGAGGGTCATGGGAATCCTTGTGTGCGGTCCGTTGAAATTCGGAATGAAGCTCAGCGCCCCGTGTAGACGGGCGCGCGCTTCTCGAGGAAGGCGCTCATGCCTTCGCGGAAATCGCGGGTCTGGGTGCACAGCACCTGGTTGCGGTCTTCCATCGCGATGACCGCTTCCATGCTGCCGGCGTCCACGGCAATACCGAGCGCCTCCTTGGTCAGGCGCAGCGCCACGGGCGTGGCATGGAGCATGTCGTCGGCCAGCGCCTGCGCCTCGACCTGCAACGCGGGCAGCGCATCGACGCGGCTCACGAGGCCCAGCGCGTAGGCGCGCTGCGCGTCCATGAAGCGGCCGGTGAGCATGTACTCGGCCGCGACCGAGCTGCCGACCATGCGCGGCAAAAAGTAGCTCACGCCCACGTCGCAGGCCGACAGGCCGATGCGGATGAAGGCGGCGTTCATGCGCGCGTCGGGCGTGGCCAGGCGCACGTCGGAGGCCAGCGCGAGCGCAAAGCCGCCGCCGCTGGCCGCGCCCTGCACCACGCTGACGATGGGCTGCGGGCAGCGCCGCATGGCCAGCATGATGTCGCGGATGCCCTTCTGCTGTTCGAGCATGTCGGCCACGCCGAGGTCTTCGCCGCCCACCTGCTCCTTCAGGTCGAGCCCGGCGCAGAAGGCGCGGCCCGCGCCCTGCAGCACGACCACGCGCTCGGGGCTGCGCGCACTGAGGCCCTCGAAGTAGTCGCGCAGCGCGCGCACCAGCGCCGGGTCGAGCGCGTTCAGGCGATCGGGGCGGTTCAACGTGAGCCAGGCGACCTCGCCGCGCCGCTCGACCTGGAGCACCTCGTTCATGGCCGTCACAGCGCGCGCGAGATCACTTCTTTCATGATCTCGTTGGTGCCGCCGTAGATGCGCTGCACGCGCCCGTCGGCGTACATGCGCGCCACCATGTACTCGGTCATGAAGCCATAGCCGCCAAAGAGTTGCAGGCACTCGTCGACCACGCGGCCCTGCGTCTCGGAGGCCCAGAGCTTGGCCATGGAGGCGGTGGCGGTGTCGAGCCGGCCGGCCACGAGGTCTTCCACGCAGCGGTCGATGAAGGCGCGGCCGACCTTGATCTGCGTGGCGATCTCGGCCAGCTTGAACTTGGTGTTCTGGAACTCGGCGATCGGCTTGCCGAAGGCCTTGCGGTCGCGCACGTAGTCGAGCGTGGCCTGGTAGGCGCCTTCCATGGTGGCCAGCGCGTTCACGCCGATGATGGTGCGCTCGTACGGCAGGTCGCTCATGAGCTGGAAGAAGCCCTGTCCTTCCTGGCCGCCGAGCAGCGCATCGGCCGGCACGTGCACGTCGTCGAAGAAGAGCTCCGAGGTGTCCTGCGCCTTCATGCCGATCTTGTCGAGCACGCGGCCCACGCGGTAGCCCTCGCAGCCCTCGGTCTCGACGATGAGGATCGAGGTGCCCTTGGCGCCCTGCGTCGGGTCGGTCTTGGCCACGACCAGCACCACGCCCGCGAGAAAGCCGTTGGTGATGAAGGTCTTGGAGCCGCGGATGCGGTAGCTGCCGTCGGGCTGCTTCTCGGCGCGTGTGCGCACGCCCTGCAGGTCGGAGCCGGCGCCGGGCTCGGTCATGGCGATGGCGCCGACCAGCTCGCCGCGCGCCATGCGCGGCAGGTAGCGTTGCTTCTGTTCCTCGGTGCCGTGGTTCAAAAAGTAGTGCGCCACGATGGTGTGCACCGAGCTGGCCATGCCGCTGAGCGCGCGGCGCGCCTTCTCCTCGTAGAACACGGCCTCGTGGCGGAAGTCGCCGCCCGCGCCGCCGTAGGCCTCGGGGATGTCGGAACACAGCAGGCCGAGCGCGCCGGCCTTGCGCCACACCTCGTGGCCGACGTGGCCGCGCTTGCGCGCCTCTTCGTCGTGCGGCACGACTTCGGTCTCGACGAAACGCACGACGTTGTCGCGGTACAGCTCCAGTTCTTCGTCGCTCCACGAGCGGCGGAAATCGATGGGCATGGGGTGTCCTTCAGTGTCTTGGAATGAGGGGAATGGGGTTCAGCCGACACGGCGTTCTTTGCCGGCCCAGAAGGGTTCGCGCAATTGGAATTTCTGCAGCTTGCCGGCGGCCGACAGCGGCAGCGCATCGCGGAACTCCACGCTGCGCGGGCACTTGTAGTTGGCGATCTGGTCGCGGCAATGGGCGATGACGTCGTCGGCCGTGAGCGGCATGCCTTCGCGCAGCACGATCACGGCATGCACGCGCTCGCCCCACTTGTCGTCGGGCACGCCGATGACGGCGGACATCAGCACCTGCGGCATCTGGGCGATGGCGTTCTCGACCTCGGCCGAGTACACGTTCTCGCCGCCGCTCACGATCATGTCCTTCATGCGGTCGACCACGAACAGCAGGCCGTGTTCGTCCATGTAGCCGCCGTCGCCGGTGTGCATCCAGCCGCCGCGCAGCGCGGCCTCGGTCTCGGCGGGCTTGTTCCAGTAACCCTTCATGACCATCGGGCCGCGCGCGACGATCTCGCCGACCTGGCCGGGGGGCAGCTCGTTGTCCTCGCCGTCGACGATGCGGATCTCGGCCACGGGCACCGGCGTGCCGGCCGCGCGCAGCAGGCGGTTGCGGTCGGGGCCGGGCAGGTGGAAGTGCGGCATCAGCACGGCCACGGTGGGCGACAGCTCGGTCATGCCGTAGGCCTGCGAGAAGCTCGTGACCGGCAGCGCGGCCATGGCCTGCTCGAGCAGCGCGGCGTCGATGGGCGCGGCGCCGTACAGCAGCATCTGCAGGCTCGAGAGGTCGAACTCGGCAAAGCGCGGGTGCTCGATCACGCGCTTGATCATGGTGGGCACCAGGAACATCTCGGTGGCGCGCGCGGCCTGGATGGCCTGCAGGATCGCCACCTCGTCGAACATCGGCACCACGTGCTGCGGCACCAGCCGCAGGATGCTCTGCAGCGACAGCCCGCAGCCGGCCACGTGGAACATGGGCACGGCGATGACCACGGCGGCGTTGCGCGTCTCGCGCGGCACCGCGGCCACCGAGCTCAGCGCGTTGATGTAGAGGCTGCCGTGCGTGAGCATCACGCCCTTGGGCCGGCCGGTGGTGCCGCCGGTGTACATGATGGCGGCCAGCTCGTCGGCGCTGTGCGGCGCATCGTCGATCGGCTGCGCGTCGGCCAGCAGCGCCTCGTAGCCGACCATGCCCTCGGGCACGGGACCGTCGCCGCAGTACACCACGGTGCGCAGCGACGTCGAAAGCTTGCGCAGCTCGGCGGCCATGGGCGCGAACAGGTCGTCCACCAGCAGGATGCGCGTGTCGCAGTCGTCCAGCGAGTAGGCGACCTCCTTCGGGTTCCAGCGAATGTTCACCGGGTTGATGACGCCGCCGCCCCACCAGGTGCCGAAGAAGAACTCGACGAAGCGGTGCGAGTTGAGGCTCATCATGCCGACGCGGTCGCCGCGCGCCATGCCGAGCTGCTGCAGCACGGCGCCCAGGCGCGCCACGCGGTCGGTGAGGGTCGCGAAGTCCAGGCGGTGGTTGCCGCAGACCACGGCGGTCTCGCGGGCCTTCTCGCGGCGGCCCTTGTGCAGGGGCTGGGTGAGGAACATGGTGTCGTCTCCTTGGTGGTTTTTTTCGTCAGGCAACCCGACGCGCGTGGCCGGCCCAGTGCGGCTCGCGCAGGCGGTACTTCATGACCTTGCCGGCGCCCGAGATCGGCAGCGCGTCGACGAACGCGACGCTGCGCGGGCACTTGTAGCCGGCGATCAATTCGCGGCAGTGGGCGATGAGCGCCTCGGCATCGGCATCGGTGCCGGGCTTGCGCACCACCACCGCATGCACGGCCTCGCCCCAGCGCTCGTCGGGCACGCCGATGACGGCGGCGGCGGCCACGGCGGGGTGGCGAGCGAGCGCGCCCTCGACCTCGGCGCAGTAGATGTTCTCGCCGCCGCTCACGATCATGTCCTTGTAGCGGTCGACGATGAAGACGAAGCCGTCGTCGTCCATGCGGGCGGCGTCGCCGGTGTGCATCCAGCCGCCCTGCAGCGCAGCGGCCGTCTGCTCGGGCAGGTTCCAGTAGCCCTGCATCACGCACGGGCTGCGCACTGTGAGTTCGCCCACGGTGCCGCGCGGCACCTCGCGGCCGTCGCCGTCGCACACGCGCAGGTCGATGCCCGAGAGCGCCTGCCCGGCCGAGGCCAGCTTGCCGAGCTTGCGGCCTTCGGGCGAGTGGTAGTGGCGCGTGAGGTAGCTCACGCCGGCCGACAGCTCG
Organism: Variovorax sp. GW460-12-1-14-LB1; assembly: GCF_059423605.1. Taxonomy (NCBI): domain Bacteria; kingdom Pseudomonadati; phylum Pseudomonadota; class Betaproteobacteria; order Burkholderiales; family Comamonadaceae; genus Variovorax; species Variovorax sp. GW460-12-1-14-LB1. Next base: position 13,812 of record NZ_JBWKYF010000039.1, on the reverse strand, counting down.
GTCATGCCGTAGCCCTGCGCGAACTCGGCCTGCGGAAAGGTCGCGAAGGCGCGCTCCAGCAGCGCCTCGGTGATCGGCGAGGCGCCGTAGCCCACGAAGCGCACGCTCGACAGGTCGGCCTGCGCGGTGCGCGGGTCGTCCACCAGCATCTGCAGCATCGCGGGCACGGCCATGAGGTTGGTGGCGCGGTCGCGCTCGATGGCGGCGAGCATGCCGTCCACCGAGAAGCCCGGCAGGATGATCTGCGCACAGCCCATGAGCACGCCGCGCAGCAGGAACGACAGCCCCGCCAGGTGAAAGAGCGGCGCCACCTGCAGCAGCCGCGCGCTGTCGTCGAAGAACGCGCCGAGCATCGACACCTGCGCGTTGATCACCAGCGCCGCGTGGCTGAGCATCACGCCCTTGGGCCGGCCGGTGGTGCCGCCGGTGTAGAACACGCCGGCCAGGTCGTCGCCGCCGCGCAGCGCGTCGGGCACGGGCTCGCTCTCGCGGACCAGCGCTTCGTAATCGGTCATGCCCGCGGGCGCCTGGCGCTCGCCCATGTAGACCCAGGTGGTGACGGCGCGCGCGGCGGCGCGCAGTTCGTCCGCTGTCGCCAGGAACTGGTCGTCCACGAACAGGATGTGCGTCGCGCAGTCGTCGAGGGAGTGCGCCATCTCGGCCACGCTCCAGCGCGTGTTGACCGGGTTGACCACGCCGCCGGCCCACCACACGGCCAGGTAGTACTCCAGCGTGCGGTCGGCGTTGAGCGCGAGCACGCCCACGCGGTCGCCGGGCTGCACGCCCAGGCGGCGCAGCCCGCCCGCCAGGCGCGCGACACGCTCGCCGAGTTCGCCGTACGTGCGCGTGCGGCCCTGGAACACGGTGGCGACGGCGCGCGGGCTGCACTGCATGGCGCGGTGCAGGGCCTGCGTGAGGTACAGCGGCGGTGGCGTGGTGGGCATGGACAAGGCTCCTGTCGGTGCGGTGCGGAAATGCCATGCATGCGCGAACGCGCATGCCCGGAAAACAAGGACGTCAGCGTGCTTCGGCCACGGGCGCTGCCGCGCCCCAGCGCTTGAGCAGCGCGGGCCCGTCGTCGGGCGACACGGCCGGCGGCACGACCGGCGCGGTGCGGCTGAAGCGCGGCGCGGGCGCGGGCTGCACCACGCCGCCCACGGTGGCGAAGGTGCCGCGCGCCACGTTGTGCGGGTGCTGCGGTGCTTCGTCCCAGTCGAGCACGGGGGCGAAGCAGGCGTCGCTGCCTTCGAGCAGCACGCACCATTCGTCGCGCGTGCGGGTGCGGAACACGTCGGCCAGGCGCAGCTTGAGCAGCGGCCAGCGGTCGGCGTCCATCTGGGCGTCGAAGGCGGGGTCGTCGACCAGGCCGCAGCGCTCGCGCAGCAGCGCGTAGAACTGCGGCTCGATGGAGCCGATGGCCACGTACTTGCCGTCGGCGCAGGCGTAGGTGTCGTAGAAGTGGGCGCCGCCGTCGAGCAGGTTCTCGCCGCGCTGGTTGCTCCACTGGCCGGCCGACTTGAAGCCGTACATCATGGCCGACAACAAGGCGGCGCCGTCGGTCATGGCGGCGTCGACCACCTGGCCCTGGCCCGAGGCCTTGACCTCGTGCAGCGCGGCCAGCAGGCCGAAGGCCAGCAGCATGGCGCCGCCGCCGAAGTCGCCCACGTAGTTCAGCGGCGGCACGGGCGCCTCGCCCGAGCGGCCGATGGCGTGCAGCGCGCCGCTGATGGCGATGTAGTTGATGTCGTGGCCGGCCGCGTGCGCCAGCGGGCCGTGCTGGCCCCAGCCGGTCATGCGGCCGTAGACCAGGCGCGGGTTGCGCGCCAGGCATTCGGCCGGGCCCAGGCCCAGGCGTTCCATCACGCCGGGGCGGAAGCCCTCGATGAGGATGTCGGCGCGCGCGATGGCGTCGAGCACCGGCGCGGCGGCGTCGGGGGCGCGCAGGTCGACCTCCCAGGTGCTGCGCCCGCGCGCCAGGATGTCGTGGGGGTCGCGCCGCGTGCCGGGGCGCGCGATGCGCAGCACCTCCGCGCCCATGTCGGCGAACAGCATCGCGCAAAAGGGGCCGGGGCCGATGCCGGCCATCTCGACGACCCGAAGTCCTTTCAGGGGTCCTGCCATGTATGTCTCCTCTGGCGCGCACCCAGCGGCCTGTTGTGTGAAGGCATCTTGGCGCGCGGGCGCCGGCGTCGCATCGTCGGAAGCGACGAAACCGAGGCAGGACGGTTCAACGGCCCGTGAAGACGGGTGCGCGCTTGGCCGCGAAGGCCGCGGCGGCCTCGCGGAAATCCTCGGTTTTCAGCGCCAGCACCTGGGCGCGGTTCTCGACCTCGAGTGCGGCGTCGAGGCTCGGTGCTTCGAGGTTGGCCCACATGAGCTGCTTGGTGTGGCGCGTGGCGTAGGGGCTGTTGCGCAGCACGTCGGCGGCCAGGGCGAGCGCGCGCGGCAGCAACGCGTCGTCGTCGACCAGCGCGGCAACGAGGCCGATGCGCTCGGCCTCGTCGGCCGGCACGGGTCGGCCCGTGAGCATGAGCTCGAAGGCGCGCGAGGCGCCCACCAGCCGCGGCAGGTGGTAGCTGATGCCGCACTCGCCGGCCGTGAGGCCGATGCGCACCGCGCCCACATGGAACGAGGCCGAGCGCGCGGCCACACGGATGTCGGCGCCCAGCGTGAGCGCAAAGCCCGCGCCCACGGCCACGCCGTTGACGGCGGCGATCACCACCTTGTCGAGCGCGCGCAGCCGCCGCACCATGCCGGCGAACAGCTCCTGCCCCGCCATCAGGTCGGCCACCGAGGGCTCGCCGTCGAGCGGCTGGTCGTCGCGGCGCGTGAGCGGCGTCGTGAGGTCCCAGCCGGCGCAGAAGCCGCGCCCCGCGCCGGTAAGCACCAGCACGCGCACGCTGTCGTCCTGCGCCAGTGCGTCGAGCGCGGTGCACAGGCGCCGCACGGTGGGCTGGCTCAGTGCGTTGAGGCGCGCCGGGCGGTTCAGCGTGAGCAGCGCGATGCCGGCGCGGCTGCGGTCGATGAGGATGTCGTCTGCTTCGCTGTCGGGCATGGCGGTCTCTTTCTCGGCGTTCAGCGTCCGGTCCAACGCGGCGCGCGCTTTTCGATGAAGGCGCGCGGGCCTTCCTTGAAGTCTTCGCTCGCGGCCACGCGTTCGAAGGCGTCGCGCGTGAGGGCGCGCAGCGCGGCTTCGTCGAGTCCGCTGTTCGCCTCGCGCGCCACGCGCAGGCTCTGGCGCACCGCCACCGGGCCGTTGCGCGCGATCTCGGCGGCCAGCGCCAGCGCGGCTTCGCGCAGCGCGTCCACATCGGCCACGAGGCGGTTGACCAGGCCGAAGCCGTGCGCGCGCTCGGCATCGAGCTGGCCGGCCGTGAGGATCAGTTCGAGCGCGATGTTCGGCGGAATGGCGCGCGGCAGCCGGTACAGCCCGCCCGCCGCGGCGATCAGCCCGCGCAGCACCTCGGGCAGACCGAAGGCGGCCTGCCGCACGGCCACGACGAGGTCGCAGGCCAGCACGAGCTCGGTGCCGCCGGCCAGCGCCTTGCCGTTGACGGCGGCGATCCACGGCTTGCTGCGCTCGCGGTACACGAAGCCCGCGAAGCCGCCGCGCTCGGTGCGCAACGCGCTGCCGCGCCCGGCCGACACTTCCTTCAGGTCGGCGCCCGCGCAGAAGGCCTCGCGGCCGGCGCCGGTGAGCACCACGGCGCGGATGTCGTCGTCGGCCTCGGTGGCATCGACGGCGGCTTCGAGGCCCGACGCCACGTCGCCGTTGACGGCGTTGCGCGCCTCGGGGCGGTCGATGGTGACGAGGGCGACGTGGCCCGGCAGGCGTTCGACAGTCACTGCGCTCATGACACGCTCCAGTTCAAGAGTTCATCCGCACCGGCCGTCACCGTGCCGCCGCAGCCGACAGGGCTGCGGTCCAGGTCAGTCAGCACCTTCAGCGAAGCCGCATCCGTGGCCTCGACGCGCGCCATGAGCCGTTCGCCGGCCGGCGTGCGCGCGATCACGATGCCCTGCGAGGGCTGGCCGTCGCGGCCGTAGACCACGGTGAAGGTCTCCAGCGTGGCGGCGCCCGCGTACTGCAGCACCAGCAGCGGCACCGGCCCGCGCCGCGCATCGGCGGCGGCCTGCACGTCGTAGTCGGGCTTCGGAAGCCCTTGCGGCGGCGGGCTGGAGCCCAGCACCAGCGCGTGGTGCTTGGTGACGTACTCGCCCTGCCCGTAGAGCAGCGCGGCCTTGCCCTTCGGCGCCGCGCGCAGCGCGCGCACCAGGCCGGCGGCGGCGTGCGTCATGTAGTCGTTGAGCGGCGCGCCGAAGAAGCTCAGGCCGCCGGTGGAGGTCATGCGTGCCTCAGGTTCGAGGCCCAGCGTGCGGCGCGCCATCTTGGGCACGATGGGGAAGCAGCTGTACAGCTCCAGCATCTCGAAGGCCGAGGCGTCGCCGCCGACCTGCGCGAGCACGGTTTCCATCACCAGGTCCTGCGCGTGCGAGCGGTGGTACTGGTCACGCTGCAGGTAGTCGCGTGGCTCGCGCGCGGCGGCGCCGTCCCACACGTAGACCCAGCGGTCTTCGGGAATGCCGAGTTCGCGCGCATGGCCCACGCTGGTGAGCAGCACGGCCGCGCCCATGTTGACCAGCGGGTTGGCCACCATGTGCTTGGTGTAGGGCCAGGCGATGAGTCGGTTGGCCGCGTCGACGCGGGCGATGTCTTCGGGCGTGAAGGGCTTGCGCAGCCAGGCGTAGGGGTTGGCGGCGGCCACCTCGGAGTAGCGCGCCCACAGGCGCGACGACTCGTCCTGCGCTTGGCGCGGCGTCTGGCCCCAGTGGGCGAGCGCGGCGTTCTCGTAGAACGGGTAGATGGTGGTCGGCATGGCCGCGCCGAGCTGGATCGCCACGGGGTGGCAGATGTCGGTGCCGCGCACCAGCTTCACGCTGTCGTCGCGCGGGGTCCAGGCCAGCGGGATGCCGAGCTTGGCAGCGGCGTCGACCGTGTAGCGCGCCTCGGCGCCGGTGATGGCGGCCACTTTGCTCTCGCCGCGCGCGATGCGCAGCGCGGCTTCATGGATGTAGCGCACCGGCGCTTCGCCGCCGGTGACGCCGTAGACGCTGCGCGCCGGATTGCAGCCCAGCCGCGCGTTGAGCAGCGCGGGCGCGTCGGTGTACGGCCACGAGTACTCGCAGACGACGTCGAGCGAGTCGAGGCCGGCCAGCAGCGCGGCGGCGCCGCTGTCCTGTGCGGCGGCGCGCATGGCGCGCGCCATCAGCTCAATGGGTTCGAGGCCTTCGGCGGCCTCCTTGGTGCGGTGCGTGATCTCGCCGACGCCGACGATGACCGGCGTGCGGTCGTCCAGTGCTGTCATGGGGTTAGTGCTGTGAGAGGGGTTGTTGTTGCTGCAGCTGCGCCACGCGGCGCAGGTGCCACGCGGGCGGGCCGAACTGGACTTCGATGAGGGTGGCGCGGCGCACGTAATGGCCGACGGCAAGTTCTTCCGTCATGCCCATGCCGCCATGCAGCTGCACCGCGCCCTGCCCCACCGCGCGGCAGGCCTTGGCGACCGCGACCTTGGCGGACGACACGGCGCGAGCGCGCGAGGCCGCATCGGCGCCCGTGGCCAGCGCTTCGCCCACGCTGGCGGTGAGCGCGTCGGCCTGCTCGAGCGCCATGTGCATGTCGGCGAGCCGGTGCTGCAGCACCTGGAAGCTGGAGATCGGCACGCCGAACTGCTTGCGCTGGCGCACGTAGTCGAGCGTGTCGCGCATCAGCCGGCGCAGGATGCCGATGGACTCGGCGCAGACCGCGAGCGTGGCTTCGTCGAGCGCCTGTTCGATCTGCGGCAGCGCTGCGCCTTCCTCGCCGAGCAACGCATCGGCATTCAGGCGCACCGCGTCGAAGGCGATGTCGGCCGCGCGGCCGCCGTCGCGTGTGCGGTAGGCGCGCAGCTGCGCGCCGGGTGTGTCCTTGGGCACGACCAGCAACGACACGCCCTTGTCGCTGCGCGCCGTGACGATGAGATGGCTGGCCCACGGCGCGGCCTGCACCACGGCCTTGCGGCCGTCGAGCCGCAGCCGGCCATCGGCCTCGCGCACGAGCTTCGTGCGCACGTCGTCGCGCGCATGGCGGCTGTGCGGCTCGTCGTGCGCGAAGGCCAGCACGGCCTGCCCCGCAACGACGCGCGCGAGCAGCGCATCGGCCATCGCGCCCGGGTGGCGCTGCAGCAAACCGGCGCCGATCACCAGTGTCGAAAGATACGGCTCGGCCGCGAGCGCACCGCCCAGCGTGGGCATCAGCGCGAGGTGCGCGGCCAGGCCGAGGCCCAGCCCGCCCTGCGCTTCGGGCAGGGCCGCGCCGAGCAGGCCGAGGTCACTTGCCAGGCCTTGCCAGAACGGCGGCGGTGCATCGTCGGCGGCGGCCAGCGCATGAAGCCGCTGTTCGAAGCCGTGCTGGTCGTCGAGGTAGCGCGCGAGGCTGTCGCGCAGCATCGCGAGGGTGTCGTCTTGGTCGGTGAGGGTGGTCATGGAGAACGGGGCCTCAGCGTGATTGCAGCAACTGCGCCGCGATGATGTTGCGCTGCACTTCGTTGGAGCCGGCGTAGATCGACGCGGCGCGGTCGTTGAGGTAGGCGGACATCGAGAACACCGCCTCCTCGGGCACGGCGAGCGCGCCCTGCAGGCCGTCGTCCAGCGGCAGGTCGGCCGCCGCGTAGTGCGCGGCAATTTCCACGCCGAGTTCGGTCAGGCGCTGGCGCAGCTCGGAGCCCATCACCTTGCCCATCGAGGGCCGGATGCCGTGCGGCTCGCCGCGGGCCTGGGCGCGCAGCGACTGCAGCTCGGTGGCTTCGACCGCATCGATGGCGCAGTCCATCTCGGCCAGGCGCAGCGCCATCTCGCGCGCCTCGTCGGCGGCGGACTCGCTCGCGGCGGCGAAGGCGCTGTCGGCCGCGGCGCGCAGCCGGCGCAGGCGCGCGCGCAGCATCGGCGCCCAGGCCCCACCGCGCTCGTGTTGCAGCAGGTACTTGGCCACCGTCCAGCCCTGGTTCTCTTCGCCGATGAGGCCGCTGGCGGGCACGCGCACGTCGTCGAAGAACACCTGGTTGAGCTCGTGGTCGCCCGAGATGCTGATGATCGGGCGGATCGTCAGGCCGGCCTGGGGGATGTCGAAGCACAGGAAGCTGATGCCCTGCTGCGCCTTGCCGCCCGAGGCGGTGCGCACGAGGCAGAACATGCGGTTGGCGTACTGCGCGTGGGTGGTCCAGATCTTGGTGCCGTTGATGACGTAGTCGTCACCGTCACGCACCGCCTTGCATTGCAGCGAGGCCAGGTCGGAGCCCGACTGCGGCTCGGAGTAGCCCTGGCACCAATAGTCCTCGCCCGAACGGATGCCGGGCAGCCAGGCCTGCTTCTGCGCCTCGGTGCCGAAGGCGATGATCACCGGCGCCACCATGCCGGGGCCCATGGGCGCGCGCGGCGGTGCGTCGGCCGCGGCCAGCTCGCTCGCGAAGAGGTAGTGCTGCATCGGCGTCCAGCCGGTGCCGCCGTGTTCCACCGGCCAGTGCGGCACGCTCCAGCCCCGTTGGGCCAGCACGCGGTGCCAGCGGTTGCCGTCGGCGTAGTCGGTGAAGATGCCAGAGCAGCGGCGCCCTGCGGCACGCAGCTCAGGCGTCAGCTCGCGCGCGAGAAAGTCGCGAACCTCGTCGCGAAACGCGGTCTCCGCCGCGCTGAGGGTCCAGGCCATGGTGTTGTCTCACAGGGTTCACACCCGGCAAGTGTGCGGCGCGCGCGCCCGCGCGGCATCGTCGGATCGGACGAACGTGGGCGCCCCACCGCGGCGGTGAGCGCTTTTTTCTTCAGTTCTTGCGTCGGGGCCCGTGCAGGGCCGAACGTTCAGGCCGCGACCGCTTCGCGCGCCGGCACCGCTTGCGTCCCGACGGGCATGTGCTGCGCCCAGTCGATGATCTCGAGCGTGCCGTCGGCATGCTCGGCCAGCGCGGTGAGGCTTTCCACCCAGTCGCCGTCGTTGCAGTACAGGATGCCGTCGATGTCGCGCATCTCGGCGTGGTGGATGTGGCCGCACACCACGCCCTGCGCGCCGCGGTTGCGGGCCTCTCGGGCCACGGCGTTCTCGAAGTCGCCCACGTAGCTCACGGCGCGCTTGACCTTGCCCTTGAGGTACTTCGAAAGCGACCAGTAAGGCAGCCCCATGCGCGCGCGCAGCGAGTTGAGGTGGCGGTTGAGCTTGAGCGTGAACTCGTAGAGCGAGTCGCCCACGTAGGCGAGCCACTTGGCGCACTGGATCACGCCGTCGAACAAATCGCCGTGGATGATCCACAGCTTGCGGCCGTCGGCGGTCTCGTGAATCCATTCGTCGGCCACGTCGATGCCGCCGAAGTTGTGGTGCAGGTACTTGCGGGCGAACTCGTCGTGGTTGCCCGGAATGAAGATCACGCGCGTGCCCTTGCGCGCCTTGCGCAGCAGCTTCTGGATCACGTCGTTGTGCGCCTGCGGCCAGTACCAGTGGCGCTTGAGCTGCCAGCCGTCGATGATGTCGCCGACCAGGAACAACGTCTCGCACTCGGTGTGCTTGAGAAAGTCGAGCAGCGCCCGGGCCTGGCAGCCGGGCGTGCCCAGGTGCAGGTCGGAGATCCAGAGGGTGCGATAGCGCAGCGCCGGACGCGCCGCATCGTCGTCCTCCGGCTCGGGAGGCTGGATCGCGGTGTCGCGCCAGGCGCGAAGGAAAGCGTCGTCGCGTTGCATGGTCCGGCAGGTTCGCAGCCGCGCGTGACCGCACGATGGCGACTCCGTGACATCCCGGTGACGCGTGGCACCGGGGCAACGCCACAATCGGACGATGCGCTCTGGCCAGATCATCGTTCTCGTGTCCCCCGTGTTCTTTCTGCTGATCGCGATCGAGTTCGCGGTCGGCCGCGCGCGCGCCCGGCGCGGCACCGGGCAGGACACCTACCGCCTGGCCGACGCCGTGAACAGCATCGGGCTGGGCATGCTGAGCCAGATCAGCGCGGTGCTCACGGGGCTCTTGCGCATCGGCATCTACACGGCCGTGTATTCGGCCGTGGCGCTCTTTCCGCAAGACGCGGCGCGCGAGTTCTGGACCACCTGGTACGGCTGGCTGCTGGCGCTGGTGTTCTACGACTTCTGCTACTACTGGCTGCACCGCATGGGCCACGAGTCGGCCGTGCTGTGGGCCGCGCACGTGGTGCACCACCAGAGCCAGCACTACAACCTGTCGACCGCGCTGCGCCAGACCTCGAGCGGCGCGCTGCTGGGCTGGCTCTTCTACCTGCCGATGGCCGTGGCCGGCGTGCCGCCGCTGGTGTTCGTCGTGGTGGCGCTCATCGACCTGCTTTACCAGTTCTGGGTGCATACCGAACAGGTCGGCAAGCTGGGCTGGTTCGACCGCTGGTTCTGCTCGCCCTCGAACCACCGCGTGCACCACGCGGTGAACGACCGCTACCTCGACCGCAACTACGGCGGCGTGCTGATCGTGTGGGACCGTCTCTTCGGCACCTTCCGCGAAGAAGACGAGCGCTGCGTGTACGGCACGCGCGGCGAACTGAAAAGCTGGGACCCGTTGTGGGCCAACGCCGAGGTCTACTGGGCGCTCGCCAGGGATTCATGGCATGCGCGCCGCTGGTCCGACAAGCTGCGCGTGTGGTTCAAGCCGCCCGGCTGGCGCCCCGACGACGTGGCGGCGCGCTACCCGAAGCCCGCCTTCGACATCGCGAAAGTCACGCGCTACGAGCCCGTGGTGAGCCAGGGCGTGCAGTGGTTCGCGGGCCTGCAGTTCCTCGCGCTGCTGGCCGGCGTGACGGTGTTCCTCTGGTACTCCGACGCCGTGCCGCTGCCGCAGGCCGCCGTCTGGCTGGCCGCGCTGACGGCCGGGCTGTGGGCCGTGGGCGCGGTGCTGCAGGGGCGGCTGTCGGTCACCGAGGTGCTGCTGGTCGAGGCCGCCGCGCTGGCCACGGCGAGCGCGGCCTTGGGCATCGGCTGGCTGCACCTTCTCTTCAAGCCATTGGCCCTGGCCATCGCCATCGCCTTCGCGGCCCGCCGCGCGCAACGCCAGCCCGGCGGCATCGCGCGCTTCGATGCGCTGCTGCTGACCGGCCTGGTCTTCTCGCTCGCGGGCGACGTGCTGCTGATGGGGCCGGCGAACCTCTTCGTGCCCGGGCTCGTGTGCTTCCTGCTCGCGCACCTGGCGTACATCGCGCTGTTCCGCATCGGCGTCGGGCTGTTCCCGCGGCCCCGCGCGCTGGCGGCCACGCTGCTGATCGGCGCGGGCATGTACGCCTTCCTGTGGCAGGGCGGCCTGCCGGTGGCGCTGCGCATCCCGGTCGGCTTCTACGTGGTGGTGATCGCCTGCATGGCCGCGCAGGCCATCGGGCGTGCAGCGGTGCTGCGTTCAAGCGACCCGGCCGCGCTGTGGGTGGCGGTGGGCGCCTGCTTCTTCATGCTGAGCGACGCGCTGCTGGCGATCAACCGGTTCGTGTCGCCGCTGCCGCTGGCGTCGCTGTGGGTGCTGGCAACGTACTACACGGCGCAGATGCTGATCGTGCGGCATGCGAAATCTCCTCGAAGTGGGTAGATTTCGCTCGCCCTATCAGAAGCGACCATCTGTTGCATTGCGGCGCAAGGGAAGCCGATGTGCGTTTTTTCCGGCGTTCGGATCGCAGTCCAGAATCGACTCCACGGCGGCGACTGGCCCCGTCGTCGAGGTCTCGCGCAAGTCGAGTGGCCGCTCGAGCTGACGCTTGCGGCAAGCGTCCTCAGCCTCTTTCTCTCGGCGCCGCTTTTCCACCAGTTCCGCCACTTTTTCGTGGTCGATATCGACGACCCAGCGACCCTCCTTCGTGCGACGCCAGCTGGCAAAGGTGTTGAACCACGGCGTCCAGGCATCGTTGAGGGGAGATGCATCGTCGTAGAGCAGTGGATCCAACTTGGTGAACGGCATCGTTTCACCGTCTTTTTCGACGACGGTGAGAGCGCCTTTTTTCTCCCCTGATGAGAACAGATAGGAGAACCAAGCTGCCGTGCTGTTGTCAGGCGACACCGAAACGATTTCGTCCAGATCGAAATCCACCCCGGGAATCGATTGAAGCGGCAGCAACTGAATCTGGAGCGAGCGCTCATCGAAAATTCGCCCCGTGTATGGCGGCGCTCTTCCATTCGTCAGCTCATGCGTTCTGGCGTCGTGAACAAACCAACGGCCCGCATCGAGTCGGGTGGTGGCAATTCCGTTGGCGATCCATGCGTTCGGTATCGCCCTTGCCGTGGTCGGAAGCGGAGTGACCGCAACCGAACCATCCGATGCTTCCTTGAGGAAATAGAAGTTGGAAGCACTGCTCACAAGCCATGTTGGATGGGGGCCCGCCAAACGTGCTTCGATCGCGATGAACCGACCTGTCTCATCAGGCGCCTTCACCTCTTTCGGGAAAAGGCGGCCATGGCGGACGATGAGGTACGAGGGATCGGCCGGACGCAAGTAGCCGGTGAAATCCACGTACTGGAACTGGAAATTGCCGATGCGCTCTTCAGGCGAATCCTTGCGGACGCTGCAGCCCGAAAGGCTGAAAAGAAACATGGCGCCGAGAACGACCCAGGTGCTGTTTCGTGACTTGCGCGCTTTTCCGATGCCTGTCCTGGCGCAAGAAGCATCAAGGAAGCTCATGCAGCGCCGCCGATTTGCGTTCGCTCACGGCAAACGGGTCCACGTGAATTTCTGAAGCAGGCCGGAGCCATCGTTCTCATGGATAGACAGGAGATGGCTGCAACAGCGGAACCCTTCCTCTACTCAGCGCAGCGCTGGATCTCCACCGTCGAGTGCCGGATCTCCTCATGCATCGAGAAGCACGCCCGCACCTGGTCGGCCGTGAGCGTGGCTGAATGCGTCACCACCGTGAGCGCGCAGGCGTACGCATCGCGGCCGACGCGCCAGACGTGCAGGTCGGCCACGCGGGTTTCGGAGTCGGCCAGCATCGTCTCGACGCCTTCGCGGATTTCGGCGGTGACGGGGTGGTCCATCTCGCGGTCGAGCAGGACCTTGCCGGTTTCCTTCAGCAAGCCCTTGGCCCAGACGGCGACGAGCACGGCGCCGACGATGCCCATGGCCGGGTCGAGCCAGGACCAGCCGTAGAACCAGCCGCCCAGCAGCGCCGCGATGGCGAGCACCGAGGTGGCGGCGTCGGCCACCACGTGCAGGTAGGCGGAGCGCAGGTTGAGGTCGTGGCCGTGTGCGTGGTCGTGGCCGTGGTGGTGGTCATGGCCGTGCCCGTGGTCATGGCCGTGATGGTCATGCGAATGCCCCAAGAGCCGCGCGCAGACCAGGTTCACCACCAGCCCCAGCACCGCGATCGAGATGGCTTCGGGGTAGTGGATGGCCACGGGCGACCACAGCCGTTCCAGCGAGCCGACCACCATGAGCGCGGCGACGCCGAGCAGCAGCAGCGCGCTCGCGAAGCCGCCGAGCACCTCGATCTTCCAGGTGCCGAAGGCAAAGCGCGGGTCGCGGGCGTAGCGCCGCGCGGCGGCGTAGGCAAAGGCGCTCAGGCCGATGGCCAGCGCGTGCGAGCTCATGTGCCAGCCGTCGGCCAAAAGCGCCATGGAGTTGAACCACCAGCCGGCGCCGATCTCGACCACCATCATGGCGGCGGTGATCCACATCACGAGGCGGGTGCTGCGTTCGGCGGCGGCATTGCCGGCGCCGAAATGGTGGTCGTGCTGCCAGGCGCTCAGGTCGTGGGTGTGCATGGTTTTCTCTTCAGGCGCCGAACAGGTCCGGGCCGTCGGCGCGGCCCGAGGGCGGCACCACGCCCAGGTGGCGGTAGGCCGCGAGCGTGGCGATGCGCCCGCGCGGCGTGCGTTGCAGATAGCCCTGCTGGATGAGGTAGGGCTCGATCACGTCCTCGATGGTGTCGCGCTCTTCGCCGATGCTGGCGGCCACGTTGTCCAGGCCGACCGGGCCGCCGTCGAAACGGTGGATGACGGCCTCGAGCAGCTTGCGGTCCATGAGGTCGAAGCCCTGCGGGTCGACGTCGAGCATGGCCAGCGCCTTGTGTGCGATGTCCTCGGTGATGCGGCCGTTGCCCTTGACCTCGGCGTAGTCGCGCACGCGGCGCAGCAGGCGGTTGGCGATGCGGGGCGTGCCGCGCGAACGGCGCGCGATCTCGAAGCCGCCGGCGGCGTCGGTCTCGACCTTGAGCAGGCCGGCGCTGCGGCGCACGATGAGCGCCAGTTCTTCGGGCGTGTAGAACTCCAGCCGCGCCACGATGCCGAAGCGGTCGCGCAGCGGGTTGGTCAGCATGCCGGCGCGGGTGGTGGCGCCCACCAGCGTGAAGGGCTGCAGGTCGAGCTTGATGCTGCGCGCCGCGGGACCCTCGCCGATCATGATGTCGATCTGGTAGTCCTCCAGCGCGGGGTACAAAATTTCTTCGACGACCGGGCTCAGGCGGTGGATCTCGTCGATGAAGAGCACGTCGTTGGGCTCGAGGTTGGTCAAGAGCGCCGCCAGGTCCTTGGGCTTTTCGAGCACGGGTCCCGAGGTCTGGCGCAAGTTGACGCCCAGTTCGGCCGCGATGATGTGCGACAGCGTGGTCTTTCCCAGGCCCGGCGGGCCGAACAGCAGCACGTGGTCGAGCGCCTCTTTGCGCTTGCGCGCCGCGCCGATGAAGATCTCGAGCTGCTCGCGCACCTTGGCCTGGCCGACGTACTCGTCGAGCAGCTTGGGCCGCAGGGCCCGCTCGATCGCCTCCTCGTTGGGCGAGGCGGGGGCGGCGGACACCACGCGTTGCGGGGCGG
>NZ_JBWKYF010000038.1:0-60781 GCF_059423605.1 Variovorax sp. GW460-12-1-14-LB1 | reverse complement strand
TCCCGCAGCGAAATCAAGGAGGAGGGCGAAGCCCGGGGGACATTCGCGGAGGGAAGTACCCGGTGGCCTGTGCACGCGCCCTGAACAACGACACCAAAAGAACAACAACATGAGCACCCCTTCCGAAGCCCTCGCCCCGATCGCCATCCCACGTTCGAATCACTTCGACCGCGAACGCTGGCTCACCGGCGCCGCCGTGCTGCTCGTCGTGCTGCTGCTCGTCGTGATCGTCGCGCTCCCCGTCGGCGCGCTCGTCGGCCAGAGCTTCTACGACCGCGCAGGCAGCTTCGTCGGCCTGACCAACTTCGCGCGCTACCTCGAGAGCCCCGCGCTCGTGCAGTCGGCCTTCAACAGCGTGCTGCTCGCGGTGATCAGCGCCGTGCTGTGCACCGCCATCGCCTACGTGTACGCCTACGGCCTCACGCTCTCGTGCATGCCCGCCAAGGGCCTGCTGCGCGCCGTGGCGCTCATGCCGCTGCTCGCGCCCTCGCTGCTGCCGGCCATCAGCCTGATCTACCTGTTCGGCAACCAGGGCCTCTTCAAGGGGCTGCTGGGCGACCTGTCGATCTACGGCCCGCTGGGCATCGTGCTCGGCTCGGTGTTCTGGACGCTGCCGCATGCGCTGCTGATCCTCACCACCGCCATGGCCACCTCGGACGGGCGTCTGTACGAAGCCGCGCAGACGCTGGGCGCTTCGCGCTGGCGCATCTTCCGCACCGTCACGCTGCCCTCGTCGCGCTACGGCCTCATCGTGGCCGGGATGGTCGTGTTCGTGCTGGTCATCACCGACTTCGGCGTGCCCAAGGTCGTGGGCGGCCAGACCGGCGTGCTCGCGACCGACATCTACAAGCAGGTGGTCGGCCAGCAGAACTTCCAGATGGGCGCGGTGGTCGGCCTCGTGCTGCTGATTCCGGCCGTGCTGTCGTTCCTCGTCGAGCGCCGTGTGCGCCGCAAGCAGGCCGCCGCGCTGTCGGCGCGCGCCACGCCCTACCAGCCCGAGCCCGTGAAATCGCGCGACCGCGCACTGCTCGTGTTCTGCACGCTCACCGCCATCGCCATCGTCGTGATGATCGGCATGGCCGTGTTCGCCTCGCTCGCCAGCTACTGGCCCTACAAGCTCACACCGTCGCTGAAGAACTACGACTTCAGCAACATGGACGGCGGCGGCTGGGGCAGCTACGGCAACTCGCTGCGCCTGGCGCTGTGCGCGGCCGTGGCGGGCGCGCTCGCCACCTTCGTGTCGGCCTACTTCGTGGAGAAACCGCGCCACTTCGGCCTGCTGTGCGAGCTGCTGAACCTGCTGGCCAACCTGCCGCTGGCGGTGCCGGGGCTCGTGCTCGGCGTGGGCTACATCTTCTTCTTCAACTCGGCGGCGAACCCGCTGCACGGGCTGTACGGCGGCATGGCGATTTTGGTGATCTGCACCGTGGCGCACTTCTTCTCGGTGGCGCACCTCACCTCGCTCACCGCGCTGCGCCAGCTCGACCGCGAGTACGAGCTGGTGTCCGAATCGATGGGCGTGCCGTTCTGGCGCACGCTGTGGCGCGTGCACCTGCCGGTGGCGCTGCCCACCGTGCTCAACGTGGCCGGCTACTTCTTCGTCAACGCGATGACCACCGTGTCGGCCGTCGTGTTCCTCTATTCGCCGCAGACCACGCTGGCCGCCATCGCCGTGCTCAACATGGACGATGCCGGCGACGTGGCACCCGCCGCCGCCATGGCCTCGCTCATCATGCTCACGGCCGCCGTCGGCCGCGGCCTGTTCGCGCTGGCCGGGCACTGGGCGCTGAAGCGCACGCAAGCCTGGAGACAACGTTGATGAACCCCAGCTTGTCCGTCGACAGCTTCGACGTGATCGTGGTCGGCGCCGGCATCGTCGGCCTGGCCCATGCCTACACCGCCGCGCAGCGCGGCCTGCGCGTGTGCGTGGTCGAGCGCGATGCCGCGTGCCTGGGCGCATCGATCCGCAACTTCGGCTTCATCACCGTCACCGGCCAGGCGCCGGGCGACATGTGGCGCCGCGCGATGCATTCGCGCGACGTGTGGCAGGCTATTGCGCCGCAGGCCGGCATCGACATCGTGCACCGCCACCTCTGGCTTGCGGCGTACCGGCCCGAGGCGCATGCCGTGCTCGAAGCCTTCCTGCGCACGCCGATGGCCGAGGCCTGCGCGCTCATCGACGCCGTGGACGCGCAGGAGCGCGCGCCCGGCCTCAACCTTGCGCAGGCGCGCTCGGTGCTGTTCAGCCCGCACGAGCTGCGCGTCGAGTCGCGCACCGCCGTCGGCCTGCTCGCGCGCTGGCTGGCCGAGGTGCACGGCGTCGTGTTCCGCTTCGGCGAGACCGTGCACGAGGTCGAAACCCCGCGCGTGCGCACCTCGCGCGGCACCCTGCGCGGCGAACGCGTGGTGGTCTGCACCAACACCGAACTGCACGGCCTGTTCGCCGGCCGGATCGCCACGCACGACCTCACGCTGTGCCGCCTGCAGATGCTGCGCGTGCAGCCCGAGGCCGGCTTTCGCCTGCCGGGCGCGGTGATGACCGACCTGAGCCTGGTGCGCTACGAGGGCTACAGCAGCTTGCCCGAAGCGGCGGCGCTGCGCGAGCGGCTGATGCAGGAAGAGCGCGCTTCGCTCGACCACGGCATCCACCTCATCGTGGTGCAGAGCGCCGACGGCTCGCTGGTGGTCGGCGACTCGCACCACTACGGCGACGCGCCCGAACCCTTCGCCATCGAAGCGGTCGACCAGCTCATCCTGCGCCACCTGCGCAGCACGCTCAACCTCGAGACCGCGCAAGTCACCGAACGCTGGACCGGCGTGTACCCGTCGTCCAAGACCACGCCCTGCGTGATCGACGCGCCCGACGACGCCACGCGCGTGGTGCTGGTCACCAGCGGCAGCGGCGCGAGCACGGGCTTCGGCATTGCCGCCGACGTGTTCGACGCGTGGTGAGCATCACCGCCTTCTTCATCCCTTTTCTTCTTTCGTCGCCATGAACGCCCATCACCATGCCAGGCTGCAGGCCGTCGTCTTCGACTGGGCCGGCACCATCCTCGACTTCGGTTCTTGCGCGCCCATGGGCGCTTTCGTGAAGCTGTTCGCACAGTTCGGCATCGACATCACCATCGACGAGGCCCGCGCCCCGATGGGCATGGCCAAGTGGGACCACATCAAGGCCCTGGGCACGCAGCCGCGCATCGCCGCGCAGTGGGAAGCCGAGCACGGCCATGCCTTCAGCGACGCCGACGTCGACCGCCTGTACGAGGTGTTCACGCCGATGAACGCGGCCAGCGTGCGTGACCACACCGACTTCATTCCGGGCGCCCTTGAGGCCGTCAACGCGGCGCGCGAGCGTGGCCTGAAGATCGGCTCCACCACCGGCTACAACCGCCCGATCATGGACGTCGTCACGCCGCTCGCCGCAGCCGGCGGCTACGAGCCCGACAACCTCGTGTGCGCGGGCGACCTCGCGGCGGGCCGCCCGTCTCCGCTCATGATGTACCGCTGCTTCGCCGACCTCGGCGTGTGGCCGCCGCACACCGTCGTCAAGGTCGACGACACCGGCGTGGGCCTGCAGGAAGGCCTCAACGCCGGCACCTGGGTCGTCGGCGTGTCGGTCAGCGGCAACGTCAACGGCCTGACGCTGGCCGAGTGGCAGGCGCTCGACGCCGACAGCCAGCAGGCCCGCCGCGCCCGTGCCACCGCCGAGCTGGAAGCCGCCGGCGCGCACTACGTGATCGACAGCGTGGCCGACCTGCCGAACGTGCTGGAAGACATCGAGCGCCGCCTGCAGGCCGGCGAGCGCCCGGAAGTCCTCTTGCGCTGAAGCAGAAAGTTCGTTTTACCGACGGTGGCTGGCGCTGCCGTCCGACTTGACGCGCCACTTCGCGGGCTTAGCATGCGCCGCATGCGAAGCACAGCCTTTGTTCTTCTGCTCTGTCTCGGCCTGCTGACCGCGGCCTGCGACGGCAAGCGCAAGCCCGGCACTCCGATGCCGAAGGCCTTCTTGTCGTCAAGTGTCGTGGTGATGATGGCGCCTGCGCCGTGCGTGGGCTGAGGCTGCCGGGGCGTTCAGCGCACCGGCCGCGGCGAACGTCTCAGGACGGGACGTACGCCAGCACTTCATCGCCCGCTGCATCGAAGGCCCCCGTGGGCTTCCAGCCCAGGTGCCGGTAGAAGCCGTGCGAGCGCACCTGCGGATCGGGCGAGCAACCCAGGAAGAGCCGCTGGAAGCCCAGCCTCTTGAACTCTTCGACCATCAGCGTGAGCAGCGCCTTGCCGATGCCCTGGCCTTCGTACGCAGGCAGCAGCGCCAGCACGCCGATCTCGCCGGTGTCCCGCTCGCCGAAGCAGTAGCCGGCCAGCACGCCATCGGCGAGGGCCACGTAGCCGGGCAGGGAGCCGTCGGCGATGCCGGCTTGCCAGCTCTCCAAGGTGATGCCGAGCGCCTTCAGCTCGTCGACGGAGAAGGCGTTCTCTCGCGTGCGGCCTCGCAGGTCGAGGCACGCGGGCGTGTCTTCGGGAATGGCTTGTCTGTAGGTAATTGGCATGCGTCGGATGCTCGAGGGCGCACGCAGCAGGCGGCGCGGCCTTCCGCGAGAATGCCACACGACGTGCGCCACCCGATGCACGCGTGGAGACAAGAAGAATGAAGACGACCCCAGAGACAACCATCGTCCACCAGCCCGACTCGCGCTACGCCATGGTGCGCCTGGCGCTCACGCTGCTGGTCATGACGGTCGGCAGCAGCGGCATGTACGTGGTGTCGGTCATGCTGCCCGCCGTGCAGGCCGAGTTCGGCGTGGCGCGCGCCGATGCCTCCATGCCCTACACGCTGCTGATGCTGGGCTTCGGTTTCGGCGGCGTGCTCATGGGCAAGCTGGCCGACCGCATCGGCGTGATGAAGCCGCTGCTGATGGGCTCGGTCTTCCTGGCCGCCGGCTACATCGCCACGGGCCTGTCGGAAGGCATCGTGTCCTTCACCGTCGCGCAGGCGCTGCTGGTCGGCCTGCTCGGCAGCTCGGTGGCCTTTGCGCCGCTGGTGGCCGACACCTCGCTGTGGTTCGTCAAGCGGCGCGGCATTGCGGTGGCGGTGTGCGCCAGCGGCAACTACCTGGCGGGCGCGGTTTGGCCGCCCATCGCGCAGCACTTCGTCGAGCAGGTGGGCTGGCGCCAGACCTACATCGGCATGGGCATCTTCTGCGGCGTGACGATGGCGCTGCTCGCGCTGTTCTTCCGCGCACGGCCACCGGCACTGGCCGAGGTGGCGCCGGTGTCGCAGGTGGCGGGCAGCACCCTGGTGCGCGACATGACACGGCCCTTCGGCCTGAGCATGGGCACGGCGCAGGGCCTGCTGTGCGTGGCGGGCGTGGCCTGCTGCGTGGCGATGGCGATGCCGCAGGTGCACATCGTGGCTTATTGCGGCGACCTGGGCTACGGCCCGGCGCAGGGCGCGATGATGCTGTCGCTGATGCTGGGTTTCGGCATCGTGAGCCGGCTGGTGTCGGGCGCCATCTGCGACCGCATCGGCGGGCTGCGCACGCTGATGCTGGGCGGCGTGCTGCAGTGCGTGGCGCTGCTGCTGTTCCTGCCCTTCGACGGGCTGGTGCCGCTGTACGTGATCTCGGCGCTGTTCGGCCTGTTCCAGGGCGGCATCGTGCCCTCGTACGCGATCATCGTGCGCGAGCACTTTCCGCCCAAGGAAGCCGGCGCGCGCGTGGGCACGGTGCTGATGTTCACGCTGTTCGGCATGGCGCTGGGCGGCTGGATGTCGGGCAAGGTGTTCGACCTGACGGGCAGCTACCACGCGGCCTTTTTGAACGGCATCGGCTGGAACCTGGTGAACGTGAGCATCGCGGCGTTCCTGCTATTCAGGGTGCGCCGGATGCGACGGGGTGGGGTGGCGGTGGCGGCCTGAGGCCGCGAAAGATCGCGCCGCCTAGCTGTCGCACCACGTGATCGACTCGGGCCGCGCGCCGTTGCGGTCGCGGAAATCGACGAGGGCCTGGCGGCAGTGTGCGACGTCGATGCACCACGCGAGCGGGTACTCGTCGACCTGTCCGTTGCTCAACGTGAAGACTCCCAGGCCGGGCCGGTGTGGGTCGCCCGACGACCTGAAGCCGCTGTCACCCGGCTCTCGGAGGTACATCAGCCATGCGTTCTCGCCGTTTCGCAGCATGCACATCGACGGGCCGTCGGGCACGGAGACCCACAACTCGAACCGGGAGGTCGACTGGATCAGATCGAGCGCACGGGCCCACGGGGCCGGCGCCGAAATGTCCAGCAAACGCTCGTCGAGCGTCATCTGAATCACGTGCGGCATCTCGTGCCTTGCGTCCGGACGGGCGTTTCTAATTCATCGTCGGCTGCTGCGGCGGCGACGTGATGAAGAACCGGATCGGCACTTCCCGCCACACCACCGTGCCGTCGTCCGGCGTCGGCTTGAAACGCCACGTGCGGACGGTCTCGACGGCCGAGCGGTCCAGCCGTGTGTGGCCGCTCGATTGCTTCACCTCGACGCTGGCCGGCAGGCCGTCCGGCGTGGTGCGCACGCGCAGCAGCACCATGCCCTGTTCGCCATTCAGGCGCGATTCGGCCGGGTAGGGCGCGTTCGGGTTGGGTGGCTGCGGTGACCACTCGCCAGGCGCCGGCGGCGGTGGTGCTGCGCAGGCCGTCAGCAAGGCGGCAACAGCGCCCGCCAGGAGCGCGTGTCGGGGAGCGTGGCGTGGTGTCTTCATTGGTGTTCCGCAATCCTTCGCAAGGAGGCCCCGCGCATTGTGACCCGGGCGCGTTTGCCGCCTTCGCGCCCGGTACGTAGTTCCCCTCGCGGCGTCGTCAGATTCCGATCAGCTTGCAAAAAGAGCATCGATCCGTCCGGCGACTCCCTCCGGACGGAGACACGCCCGCACCGGTTTCACCGGTCGCGGGCGCATTCGAATCACAACACTCCGTGAGCGTATGAATGAAAAATAGAAACCTTGTCAGAGGTCTGTTCCTCATGGCGATCGCGCTGGCCTTCGGCCTGACCGCGCTGCGCTATCCCATCGGCGACTTCAGCCGGGCGGGGCCGGGCCTGTTCCCCGTGATGGTGAGCAGCCTGCTGCTGCTGATCGGCGTGGCCACCGTGGTCCGGTCGTTCGTGGTGGCGCCGGTGACGCTGGACCTGAACTTCAAGAACATCGGACTCATCCTGTCGAGCCTGTGCGGGTTCGCGCTGATCTCGATGTACGTGAACATGATCGCGGGCATCGTCTTCATGGTGTTCTGTTCGGCCTTCGCGGGCAGTTCCAACTCGTGGCTGCGCAACGTGAAGATCTCGGCGGGCCTGATCGCCATGGCGCTGGCGCTGCAGAAGCTGCTCGGCCTGAACCTGCCGCTTTTCTGAGGCCACGACCATGACGGAAGTCCTGAACAACCTGGCGTTCGGTTTCTCGCACGCCCTGACACTCCACAACCTGATGTACTGCGCCATCGGCTGCACGGTGGGCACGCTGGTCGGCCTGCTGCCGGGCCTGGGGCCGCTGGCCACCATCAGCCTGCTGCTGCCGCTGACGTATTCGATTCCCACCACCGGCGCGCTGATCATGCTGGCCGGCATCTACTACGGCGCGCAGTACGGCGACAGCGTGAGCGCGATCACGATGAAGATCCCGCACGCCAGCAGCATCGTGGCCTGCATCGACGGCTACGCGATGACGCTCAAGGGAAAGACGGGCCTGGCGCTTTTCACGGCGGGTTTCTCCAGCTTCATCGGCGGCACGGTCGCGATCCTGGTGCTGTCGTTCCTGGCGCCGACGCTGGGCGAAGTGGCCTTCCTGTTCGGCCCGGCGGACTACGTCGCGATGATGCTGGTGGGCTTCGTGTGCGTGAGCTTCGTGACCACCGGCAGCCTGCTGAACGGGCTGGCGATGTGCATGATCGGCGTGCTGCTGGGCACCATCGGCACCGACGTGAACAGCGGCATGGCGCGCTTCACGATGGACATGCCGTTCCTGACCGACGGCGTGGGCATCGTGAGCATTGCGCTGGGCTGCTTCGGCATCGCCGAGATCACCAAGAACCTCGACTCGCGCGAGGAGCGCTCGCCCTTCAACGGCAAGATCAACCTCATCCCGACCTGGGCGGAGTTCAAGCGGATCATTCCGAGCGCCTTGCGCGGCAGCGTGGTCGGCTCCATCCTGGGCATCCTGCCCGGCGGCGGCCCGACCATTGCGCAGTTCGCGGCCTACGCGCTGGACAAGAAGGTCAGCAAGTACAAGCACGAGATCGGCACCGGTTGCATCGAGGGCGTGGCCGGCCAGGCGGCGGCCGACGAGGCGGCGGCGCGCACGAGCTTCATTCCGCTCATGAGCATCGGCATTCCCGAGAACGCGGTCATGGCGCTGATGCTGGCGGCCTTCATCATCAAGGGCATCCAGCCGGGCCCGAACATGATCGCCAGCCACCCCGAACTGTTCTGGGGCCTGGTGGCCAGCATGTGGATCGGCAACGTGTTCCTGCTGGTGCTGAATGTGCCGCTGGTGCGCTACTGGCTCTCGGTGTTCAAGATCCCGTACAGCGTGCTGTTCCCGTCGATTTTGTTCTTCTGCTGCATCGGCACCTACAGCGTGAACAACAACCTGCAGGACGTGTTCATCACCGCCGCGTTCGGCTTCATGGGCTACATGTTCATGCGGCTGGAGCTCGACGCCGCACCGCTCATGCTGGGCTTCATCCTCGGGCCGATGCTCGAGGAGAACTTCCGCCGCGCGATGCTGCTCAGCCGCGGCAGCTTCGGCACCTTCGTGTCGCGGCCCATCAGCGGCACGCTGCTGGGGCTGATCGCGGTCTTCGTGGTGTGGCAGCTGGTGGCGTTCGTGCTGCAGGCGCGCAAGAAGAACGGGGCGCCGGCGCCGGTCGCGCTGGAACCGCAAGAGTAGGTCGACAGGCCCGAACAACGCCCGCCCCTTCGGCGGGCGTTGTCGTTTCAGCTCGCTTCTGCCACGAGCCGCCCGAGCGTCTGCAGGGCCTGCTCGCTGTGCGCGTCCCACGCGTGGCCGTAGTTCAGCCGCAAGCAGTTCGAGAACGCACGCGTGGCCGAGAAGATCGGCCCTGGCGCGACGCTGATGCCGCGCTCCAGCGCCAGGCGATGGATCTCCAGCGCATCCACCTGCGCCGGCAATTCGACCCACAGGAAGTACCCGCCCAGTGGCCGCGTGGCGCGCGTGCCCGCCGGAAAGTAATGGCCCACGGCCTGCGTGAAGCTGGCCTGCTGCATCGCCAGCGTCTGGCGCAGCTTGCGCAGGTGCTTGTCGAAGCCGCCCTTCTCGAGGTAGTCGGCCAGCGCCAGCTGCGCGGGCACCGAGGTGCTGAGCGTGGTCGTGAGCTTCTGGCGCGCCACCTTGCGCGCGAAGCGCCCGGCCGAGGCCCAGCCGATGCGGTAGCCGGGCGCGAGGCTTTTCGAGAACGACGAGCAGTGCAGCACCAGCCCCTGCGTGTCGAAGGCCTTGGCCGGCGGCGGGCGGCGCTCGCCGAAGTAGAGCTCGGCGTACACGTCGTCCTCGATGAGCGGCAGTTCGTGGCGCGCGAGCAGTTCGACCAGCGCCTTCTTCTTCGCATCGGGCATCAGGCTGCCCAGCGGGTTCTGGAAGGTGGTCATGAGCCAGCAGGCGGTCGGCTTGTGCGCGGCGATGGCCTGCGCCAGCGCGTCGAGGTCGATGCCTTCGCCCGGGTGCGTCGGCACCTCGATGGCGCGCAGGCCCATGCGCTCGAGCGCCTGCAGCGCGGCATAGAAGGTGGGCGACTCGACGATCACCGCGTCGCCCGGCCGCGTCACGGCCGAGAGGCACAGGTTGAGCGCTTCGAGCGCGCCGTTAGTGACGACGATCTCCTCGGCCGGCACCGGCAGGCCGTCGGCCAGGTAGCGCAGCGCGATCTGTCGGCGCAGGGCGGCGCTGCCGGGCGTGAGGTCGTCCACGGTGCGCCACGGGTCGAGCGCCTTGGCGCTGGCCGCCATGAACTGGCCCAGCCGCGCCAGCGGAAACAGCAGCGGGCTCGGAAAGGCCGAGCCGAAGGGCACGACCTGGCGCGACATGCTGGCTTCGAGGATGTCGAACACCTGGTCGCTCACCTCGAGCGCGCGCGGGCCTTCGGCGGGGCGCGAGGTGAGGGTGGTCTCGGGCGGCGCGTCGCGCAGGCCGCCGCCGGCCACGTAGTAGCCCGAGCGGTCGCGCGCGCGCACCAGCCCGCGCGCCTCCAGCAGGTAGTAGGCTTGGAACACGGTGGAGGCGCTCACGCCGCGGCTGCTGCCCGTGTGGCGCACGGAGGGCAGGCGGTCGCCGGTCTTGAGGGTGCCGTTGCGGATCGAGGCCTCGATGTCCGAGGCCAGGGCTTCATAACGCTTCATCGGTGGGCCGTTGTCATTCGCGGGGACTCTAATCTGATATGGTGAATCGAGCTGGATCTGCATCTGTTTTTTTTGCCCCGTTTGCGCGACAGTGGACCCATGTTCAATCTGATGCGCGCGGTGCGCGCCGTACTCTGGAGCTTCATCGGGCTGGGCGGCCGCCGGGCCGACGCCGACAAGCGGACCGCCCAGCTGGGCATCCTGCCGCTGATCGGCGTGGGGCTGTGCATGGCCCTGCTGCTGATCGCGGGCCTGCTGGCCCTGGCGCATTTCGCGGCAGGCACGTGATGAAGGCCGTGCTCCACCGGGCAGCGCTGGCCCTGGCGCTGCTGCTGCCGCTTGCCCCGGTTGCGGCGCAGGCTGCCACCACCACCGTGCCCGACACCATCGAGCAGCGCGTGGCCGCCTGCATCGCCTGCCACGGGCGCGAGGGCGCCACCACCAACGCCGGCTTCTTCCCGCGCCTGGCGGGCAAGCCGGCGGGCTACCTGTTCAACCAGCTTGTGAGTTTTCGCGACGGGCGCCGTTTCAACAGCGACATGACCTACATGGTCCAGCACCTGTCGGACGACTACCTGCGCGAGATGGCCGACTACTTCGCCAACCTGTCGTTGCCGTACGCGGCGGTCTCGCCGCAGAGCGACGCCTCGCCCGAGCAGCTGCGGCGCGGCCGGCAACTGGCGCTCGAGGGCGACGCCGCGCGCCAGATCCCGGCCTGCGTGCAGTGCCACGGCGCCGCGCTCACGGGCGTGCAGCCGGCCATTCCGGGCCTGCTGGGCCTGCCGCGGCTGTATGTGTCGTCGCAGCTCGGCGCCTGGCTCACCAAGGAGCGCCATGCGCCCGCGCCCGACTGCATGGCGCAGATCGGTCAGCGCATGACCACCGCCGACATCAACGCCGTGGCCAGCTGGCTGGCCGTGCAGCCGATGCCGGCCGACACCCGCCCGGCGGCCTCGCTGCCCGCACCGCTGCCCGTCACCTGCGGCGGCATGCCCACCGCGGCGAAACCCTGAGAACCCGATGACCGCGCGATTGAGACATTTCGGCTGGGCCCTGCTGGGCCTGGTCACCCTGGCGGCCGTGTTGGCCGGCGTCGTGCTGGCGCTGAACCTGCGCGGCGAAGACCCGCTGCCCGAGCGCGCCGAAGCCTTCGACGCCACGCCGCAACTCGTCGAGCGCGGGCGCTACCTCGCGCTGGCGGGCAACTGCGCCGGCTGCCACACCACGCGCGGCGGCCAGCCCTACGCGGGCGGCGTGCCGCTCGAAACGCCGTTCGGCACCATCTACGCGACCAACCTCACGCCCGATGCGACGCACGGCATCGGCGGCTGGAGCAGCGCGCATTTCTGGCGCGCCATGCACAACGGCCGCAGCAAGGACGGGCGCCTGCTGTACCCGGCCTTCCCGTACCCGAACTTCACGCAGGTCACGCGCGAAGACTCCGACGCCCTGTACGCCTACCTGCGCAGCGTGGCGCCAGCCGACACGGAAAACAAGGCACACCGCCTGCGCTTTCCGTACGACACGCAGGCCGCGCTCGCGGTGTGGCGCGCGCTCTCGTTCAAGCCGCAGCCCTTCGTGGCGAACGCGAACAAGCCGGCCGAATGGAACCGCGGTGCCTACCTCGTGGGTGGGCTGGGCCACTGCATCGCCTGCCACGGCAGCCGCAACTCGCTGGGCGCGACCGAAACCAAGCTGGGGCTCTCGGGCGGCCTGATCGCGGTGGAGAACTGGTACGCGCCCTCGCTGGCCGATCCGCACGAAGCGGGCGTGGCCGACTGGCCCGCGGCCGATGTCGTGGCGCTGCTCAAGAGCGGCACCGCCCCGCGCGGCTCGGTGATGGGCCCGATGGCCGACGTCGTGTTCCGCAGCACGCAGTACCTGAGCGATGCCGACCTGGGCGCGATGGCCATCTACCTGAAGGACCTGCCCGAGGCCGTGAAAAAGGACGCCCCCGAAGCAACCAAGGCCCCCGCCGCGCCGGTGCGACGCGACGCCGGTGCGATGGTGCGCGGCGCCAAGATCTACGACCAGCGCTGCGCCTACTGCCACGGCGACCAGGGCCAGGGCGCGGCCGGCGCCTACCCGCCGCTCGCGGGCAACCGCGCGGTGACGATGGCGCGGCCCACCAACCTGATCCAGGTGGTCGCGCACGGCGGCTTCCTGCCCGCCACGGCCGGCAACCCGCGCCCCTACGGCATGCCGCCGTTCGGGCACGCGCTCGACGCCACCGAGGTGGCCGAGGTGCTCACCTACATCCGCGGGTCGTGGGGCAACAACGCCGCGCCGGTCACGCAGCTGGACACCATGCGCCGCTGACGCGCACGGCGCACCGCTTTTTCAGGCGGTGTGCGGATGGCGCGCACTCTCGTACAGCGTGCGCGCCAGGTCGCGGTGCGTCGCCAGCAGCGGCGCCAGCTCGAAGCCCGTGAAGCGCCCGTCGCGGATGCGGACCACGCCGTCGATCACGCTCAGCGCGGCCGCCACCGGCGTGCAGAACACCAGCGCCGCGACCGGGTCGTGCCAGGCGCCCGCGTGGTCCACGCCGCGCATGTCGAAGGCCACGAGGTCGGCCGACATGCCCGGTGCCAGCGCACCGATGTCGTCGCGCCCGAGCACGCGGGCGCCGCCGAGCGTGGCGATCTCCAGCGCCTCGCGCGCCGTCATGGCGGCGGGGCCGTAGCCCACGCGCTGCAACAGCATGGCCTGGCGTGCCTCGCCCAGCATGTGCGCGCCGTCGTTCGACGCGCTGCCGTCCACGCCCAGGCCCACGGGCACGCCCGCGCGCCGCATGGCCCCGATGGGCGCGATGCCCGAGGCCAGCCGCATGTTCGAGCACGGGCAGTGCGCCACGCCGGTGCCGGTGCGCCCGAAGAGCGCGATGCCGGCGTCGTCGAGCTTCACGCAGTGCGCGTGCCACACGTCGTGGCCGACCCAGCCCAGGTCTTCGGCGTACTCGGCCGGCGTCATGCCGAACTTCTCGCGCGAGTACGCCACGTCGTTGTCGTTCTCGGCCAGGTGCGTGTGCAGCGACACGCCGCGTTCGCGCGCCAGCTCGGCCGACAGCCGCATCAGGTCGCGCGACACCGAGAACGGCGAGCAGGGCGCCAGCACGATGCGGCGCATCGAATGGCGCGCGGGGTTGTGCCAGCGGTCGATGAGGCGCTCGCTGTCGCGCAGGATCGCGGCTTCGGTCTCCACCACCTCGTCGGGCGGCAGGCCGCCGGCGCTGCGGCCCACGCTCATGCTGCCGCGCGCCGCGTGGAAGCGCATGCCCATGGCGTCGGCCGCCTCGATCGAGTCGTCGAGCCGTGACCCGTTCGGAAACAGGTAGAGGTGGTCGCTGGTGGTGGTGCAGCCCGAGCGCATGAGTTCGGCCATCGCGGTCTGCGTCGACACGCGGATCATCTCGGGCGTGAGCCGCGCCCACAGCAGGTACAGGTGGGTGAGCCAGCCGAAGAGCTCGGCATCCTGTGCCTCGGGCACGGCGCGCGTGAGGCTCTGGTACATGTGATGGTGCGTGTTCACCAGTCCGGGCATCACGACATGGCCGTGCATGTCGATGGCCTCGGCCTGGCCGCTGCGCAGCGCGTCGAGGTAGGGCGTCGGCAGCTCGGCCGTGGCGCCCACCCAGGCGACGGCGGGGCCGTTCATCACCACGGCGCCGTCGGCGATCTCGCGCCGGGCGGCGTCCATGGTGACGAGCACGTCGGCGTGCCGGACGATCAGCAGCGGCGGGCGCTGCGGCGAAGAGGAAGAAGGTGGATTTTGAAAAGTCATTCGGAGCCGTGCGAAGTGCGCGCCGCCATCGCGAAGGAGCGTTCCTTCGACAGCACGCCGTTGTAGAAAAGATTGAGCAGCACCGCGGCCAGCGTGCCCAGCACGATGCCGCTGTGCGTCAGCGGGTGGGTCCAGGCGGGGAAGTGCTGGAAGAAATTGGGCGACAGCGTGGGGATCAATCCGAGCCCGATGGAAATGGCGATCACGTACAGCGCATGGCGGTTCTGCGCATAGTCGATCGCGCCCAGGATGCGCACGCCCGTGGCCGCCACCATGCCGAACATCACGATGCCCGCGCCGCCGAGCACGAACTGCGGCACCGAGGCCACGATGTGCGCGATCTTCGGAAAGAGCGCCAGCGCGATCAGCATCAGGCCACCGCCCGCCGCCACGTAGCGCGAGCGCACGCCTGTCACCGTGACCAGCCCCACGTTCTGCGAGAACGAGGTGTACGGAAAGGTGTTGAACACGCCGCCGATGACCGTGCCCAGCCCGTCGGCGCGCAGCCCGCGCGTGAGCGCGTCGGTCGTCACCTTGCGGCCGGTGATCTCGCCCAGCGCGAGGAACATGCCGGTCGATTCGACCAGCGTGATGAGCATCACGATGCACATCGAGGCGATGGCCGTGAGCTCGAAGCGCGGCAGGCCGAAGTGGAAGGGCGTGGTCACGGCCATCCAGCTCGCTTCTTCGAGCCCGTCGAAGTGCATGCGCCCGAGCGCCAGCGACAGGCCCACGCCGAACACGATGCCCAGCAGCACCGCGATGTTGGCGATGAGGCCCTTGCCGAAGCGCGTGATCGCGATGATCACCGCCAGCACGGCCGCGGCAATCGCCAGGTTCACGGGCTCGCCGTAGGCCGGGTTGGCCACCGCGTGCGCCACGCCGTCGACCATGCGGGTCGCGGTGGGCTGGCCGCCGGCGGCCCAGTTGATGGCCACGCCCATGAGCGACACGCCGATCAGCGTGATGACCGTGCCCGTGACCAGCGGCGGAAACACGCCCAGCACGCGCCCCATGAGCGGCGCGACGAGCATGCCGAACACGCCCGCCACGATGGTCGCGCCGTAGATCGCGGGCAGGCCGAGCGAGGGGTCCATGCCGATGGCGATCATCGGCCCGACCGCCGCGAAGGTCACGCCCATCATCACCGGCATGCGGATGCCGAAGCGCCAGAAGCCGATGGCCTGCACCAGCGTGGCGATGCCGGCGGCGAACAGGTCGGCGTTGATGAGGAAGGCGATGTCGGCCTTCGAGAGGCCGAGTGCACCGCCCACGATGAGCGGCACGGCCACCGTGCCCGCGTACATCACGAGCACGTGCTGCAGGCTCAATGCGCCGCAACGGGCGAGCGGAAGCTTCTGGTCGACCCCTTCGCCGTCTCCTGCGGGGGTCTTTTTATCGTTCGAGAACATGGGAACCTTTCCTGCCGATGAACCGGCGCGGCAGTCTAGGAGCGATGTCTTTGCACATGCAAAGTCAATAAATGACGCGCCCTGTGCACAAAAAGTGGACGGTCATCCAGGGTGCATGTCAGGGCGCCAGCAGGTCGTCCAGGCAGGCCACGACATGGTTCGCGAACAGCTCGGCCGCCGCGCTCGGCGCCTGCGCGGCGCGGGTCTCGAGCGTGAGCGTCTGCGCGCCCAGCGTGGTGTCGCGCAGCGGCACGAAGACGAGCGTGCCGTCGTTGCGCTCCTCGTCCACGTCCAGGCGATTGAGCAGCGTGATGCCGCCGCCGTCGCGCACCAGCCGGCGCATCAGCGCGGTGGAGGTGGTCTCGACCACCGGCGACACGCGGATGGCCGAGCGCTCGAACGCGGCATCGAGGATCGGGCGGATCGACAGCGACGGCGCGGGCAGGATCAGCGGGTAGCCCACGCACTCGGCCAGCAGCGCGGTCGCGTGCGCCGTGAGCGGATGGCCCGGCGGCACCACCGCGCCGATCGGCCACTCGCTGCTGAACAGCGTGCGAAAGCCGGCAGTGCCGGGCACGTCGTAGGCCAGCGCCAGGTCGGCATCGCCTTCGGCCACGCTGCGCAGCACGGCCGCGATGGGCAGGCCGAGCAGCTTGAGCTGGATGCCGGGGTGCGCGGCACGAAAGCGCTGCACCACGGCCGGCAGGAAGGCGTCGGCCAGACCGGCCGTGGTGGCCAGCGTGACCTCGCCCTGGCGCAGGCCGCGCACGTCCTCGATGCGCTGGCGCACGAGGTCGAACTCGCGCAGCGTGCCGCGCGCATGCGCCAGCACGATCTCGCCCACGGGCGTGAGCTTGAGCGTGTTGTGGATGCGCTCGAACAGCGGTGCGCCCAGCTCTTCCTCGAGGTTGAGGATCTGGCGGTTGACGGCCGTGGGCACCACGTGCAACTGCTCGGCCGCCTTGCGGATCGAGCCCGCGCGAACCACTTCGACGAAGTACCGGATGACCTTGGCGTGCATGAATTCCCCCGCGCCGCTGGCGGGCGCGGGGGGATCATGCCTACGTCTTCAGAGGTCGGGCAAGCCCATCGCCGGATCGCTGACCGTGTGCTTGCCGGTTTCCACGCGGCCGGCAATGCGGCGGTAGAAGGCCGGGTCGCTGTCGCAGGTGACGGCGAAGTCGTACCACTGGCCGCTGGCGGCGAGCTCCCAGTGCTGCTCGGCCTGGGCGCCGCCGTTCACCGTCGCGTTCCACGGGCCGTCGTCGCGGTAGGCCTTGGCGCGCACCGTGAACTTGCAAGGGGCCTTGCCGTCGTTGCGCATCTGCAGGTAGACGTTGCCGTTGGCGATGTCGTAGCAGACACGCACCTCGGGCGCGGCCACGCCGCCGGCGCGCAGGCGGTTGAGGTCGCCCTTGAAGTGGCGGTGGTAGCCGTTGGGGCCGAGCACCCACAGGTCGTAGAAGCCGCTGTTGTCGGTCGCCGCGGCCCAGCTGTCGTCGAGCGTCTTGCCGGGCTCGACCATGTAGCGGCGCGGCAGGCGGTCGAGGTTGAGCTTGTCGTACACATGGAACACGGCGGCGGCCTTGCCGGTGTTCGAGAAGACCAGCTTCACGGTGCCGGCGAGGGTGTCGGCCCTGGCGCTCGTGTGCAGCTCGTAGGGCAGGGCGCGCGACGGGCGCGTGCCGGTGGCCTGGCGCGGCAGCTGCGGATCGGTCGGCAGAGGCACCAGCGGCAGCGCCTGCTGGTCGTTGCGCACCTTGTCGGCGTCGGTCCGGCTCAGTTTGCCCGCGAGTGTGGGCAGGGCCTCGGTATTCGGCGTGGCGAAGTTGAAGGCGCTCGTGAGGTCGCCGCACACCGCGCGTCGGAACGGCGAGATGTTGGGCTCCTTCACGCCGAAGCGCGTTTCGAGAAAGCGCAGCACCGAGGTGTGGTCGAAGGCCTGCGAGCTGACCCAGCCGCCGCGGCTCCAGGGCGAGATCACGTACAGCGGCACGCGCGGGCCTGGGCCGAACACGCGGTTGTCGGGCTTCGGCTGCGAGGTGCTGCCGTCGGGCGCTGGCTGCGTGAAGTACTCGGGCTTCAGGGCGTCGGCGACGAGCGTGGTCTTGCCGGCCGGCGTCTTGTCGGGGTTGAGCGAAGGCGCCGAGGGCGAGGGCATGTGGTCGAAGTAGCCGTCGTTCTCGTCGAAGTTGACCAGCAGCACGGTCTTGCTCCACACCTCGGGCACGGCGGTGAGCGCATCGAGAATTTCCTGGAGGAACCATGCGCCCTGCACCGGGCTGGACGGGGCCGGGTGCTCGCAGTAGGCCGAGGGCGCGTTGATCCAGCTGACCTGCGGCAGGCGGCCGGCCTTGATGTCGCGCCGGAACGCGTCCAGGTAGTCCTCGGGCTTGTCGCCGGGCAAGGTGTTGGCGATGCCCTTGTACAGCGGGTTGCCCGGGTTGTCGCTGGCCGCGTCGTAGGCGTGGAAGGGAAGCTTCTGGCCCGTGTCGGAAAAGGGCGCCTTGTAGTAGCCGCTGGTCACCGGGTAGGGCGACGCGCGGTTGGCGCGGCGGAACTGGCGGAACGCGCCCAGCATGTTGTCGCCCCACTCGTCGGGCATGTTCTGGTAGCAGATCCAGCTCACGCCGGCGTCTTCGAGGCGCTCGGCGTAGGTCTTCCATGTGTAGCCGGTGTCGACCTTGCTGGGGGTGGCGTCCAGCCAGTCCCACTCGTTGCTGACGAAGGCCACGTTCTGCGCGGTCGGGCCGTTGGTGCCGGTGATGTGGAACGAGCGGTTCGCGTCGGTGCCGGTGTGCATCGCGCAGTGGTACGCGTCGCACAACGTGAAGGCATCGGCCAGCGCGAACTGGAACGGAATCTCGGCCTGCTTGTGGTAGCCCATGGCCTTGGGCGTCTTGTAGCGCGCCCATTCGTTCATGCGGCCGCCGCCCCAGGCCTGCTGGCTGTCGTCCCAGTCGTGCGGCGTGCCGCCGTCGCGCTGCGCGTTGCCCTTGCGGCTGTCGAAGTGGTACGGCAGCACCACGTTGCCGTTGGCATCGCTTTGCTGCCAGACGTTGAGGCCCTTGGGCAACGGAATGGGGAAGCGGTCGCCGAAGCCACGCACGCCGGCCAGCGTGCCGAAGTAGTGGTCGAACGAACGGTTCTCCTGCATCAGGATCACGACGTGCTCGACGTCCTTGATCGTGCCGGTCTTGTTGTTGGCCGGAATGGCCAGTGCGCGCCGGATGCTCGGCGGAAAGGCCGAGAGCGCGAGCGCGGCGGCACCGGTGGTGGCGGTGCCGGTGAGGAAGTTGCGGCGGGAGGTCATGGTGTCGCCCTGGCCTCAGGCGGCGGCCGTGCCCATGGCCGGGTCGCTCACCGAATGCCGGCCGGTTTCCACGCGGCCCGCGAAGCGGCGGTAGTAGCTGGTGTCGGCGTCGCAGGTCACTTCGAAGTCGTACCAGGCGCCGCTGGCGGCCAGGTCCCAGTGCTGCTCGGCCGAGGTGCCGCCCGCCACAGTCGCGGTCCACGGGCCATCGGTGCGGTAGGCCCGGGGGCGCACGGTGAACTTACAGGTGTTGCGGCCGCCGTTGAGCATCTGCAGGTAGACATTGCCGTTGGCGATGTCGTAGCACACGCGCACTTCGGGGTTGGGCGCATCGCCGGCGCGCAGGCTGTTCAGGTCGCCGCGGAAATGGCGATGGAAGCCGTTGGGGCCGAGCACCCACAGGTCGTAGAAGCCCGTGTTGTCGAGCATCGCGTTCCAGGTGTCGTCCAGCGTCTTGCCGGCCTCGACCATGTAGCGGCGCGGCAGGCGTTCCAGGTTGAGCTTGTCGTACACGTGGAACACGGCGGCGGCCTTGCCGGTGTTGGCGAACAGCAGCCGCACCTTGCCGCTGGTGGCGTCGTTGCGCGCGCTCACGTGCAGCTCGTAGGGCAGGGCGCGCGAGGGGCGCGTGCCGGCGGCCTGGCGCGGCAGCTGCGGATCGGCGGGCATGGGGACCTGCGCCTGGGCTTCCTGCGCCGCGCGCTTGTCGTTCGCCTGCGTGCGACTCGTGCGGCCGGCCAGCGTCGGCAACACTTCGTTGTTGGGCGTGGCGAAGTTGAAGGCGCTCGTCAGGTCGCCGCACACCGCGCGGCGGAACGGCGAGATGTTCGGCTCCTTCACGCCGAAGCGCGCCTCGATGAAGCGGATCACCGAGGTGTGGTCGAAGGCCTGCGAGTTGACCCAGCCGCCGCGGCTCCAGGGCGAGATCACGTACATCGGCACGCGCACGCCGGGGCCGTAGACGCGGCCGTCGGGCGCGGGCTGTTTGGTGGTGCCCGGCGGCTTGGGATGCGTGAAGCGCTCGAAGGCGATGTCGGCCTCGGGCAGCGTCGTCTTGCCGGCGGGCGAGCCGTCGGGGTTGAGCGAGGGCGCGGCGGGCGAGGGGTAGTGGTCGAAGTAGCCGTCGTTCTCGTCGAAGTTGATGAGCAGCACGGTCTTGCTCCACACCTCGGGCACGGCGGTGAGCGCATCCAGCGTTTCCTGGATGTACCAGCCGCCTTCCACCGGGCTCGACGGTCCGGGGTGCTCCGAGTAGGTGGCGGGCGCGATGATCCACGACACCTGCGGCAGCTTGCCGTTCTTCACGTCGTTGCGGAAGGCGTTCAGGTACTCGTCCACGTTGGCGCCGGGCATCGTGTTGGCGATGCCCTTGTACAGCGGGTTGCCGGCGTCGTCGCTGGCCGGGTCGTAGGCCGGCACCGGGCCGGTGTTCTTGATCGGCTTGCCCGAGGCCTCGCTGGCCTGGCGGTACTGCTTGAAACCGACCAGCGGGTTGTCGCCGAAGTTGTCGCGCATGTTTTCATACACGATCCAGCTGACGCCGGCGGCCTGCAGGCGCTCGGGGAAGGTCTTCCACTCGTAGCCGGTGGTCGAGGGCGGCGTGTAGCTGTCGTCCCACTCGTTGGTGACCGAGGCCACGTTCGCACCCGTGGGGCCGTTGGTGCCGGTCCAGTGGAACATGCGGTTCGAGTTGGTGCCCGTGTGCATGCTGCAGTGGTAGCCGTCGCACAGCGTGAAGGCGTTGGCCAGCGCGAACTGGTAGGGCAGCTCGGCCTGCTCAAGGTAGCCCATGGCCTGGGTGTACGGCGCGGTGCCGGTCTTCTTGTACCTGACCCACTGGTAGGCGCGGCCGCCGTCCCAGGCGTTCTGGCCGTCGTTCCAGTCGTGCGGCGTGCCGGCGACGCGCTGTGCGTTGCCCTTGGTCTGGTCCAGGTGGTAGGGCAGCACGGGCGCACCCGTTTCGTCGGCCTGCTGCCAGACGTTGCGACCGCCCGGCAACGGAATGGTGAAGCGGTCGCCGAAACCACGCACGCCCATGAGCGTGCCGAAGTAGTGGTCGAACGAACGGTTCTCCTGCATCAGGATGACGATGTGCTCGACGTCCTTGATGGTGCCGGTCTTGTTGTTGGCGGGAATGGCCAGCGCGCGGCGGATGCTCGGCGGGAAGGCCGAGAGGGCGAGGGCGGCCGCGCCGGTGGTGGCGGTGCCTGTGAGGAATTTGCGGCGTGAATTCATGGTCTTGTCGTGGGATGTCATGACGTCGCGTGTCACGGTGCGCAGCGCATTTCGGGCTTCACGCCGGGCTCGGGCTGGGGCTGCGGTTGCGGCGTGATGACGGGCGGAATGCCGCCGCCGCCGTTGTCGCTGCCGCCGCAGGCGGACAGCGTGCAGGCCAGGAGGAAGGCGGCCAGCAGGCGCGCGGGGAGGGAAGCTTGGAGCAGCATGGGGTGATCCTCTCTTTGTGATGTCGTGGAGATCGGGGTGATCGGAGTAATCAGGGCGCCAGCGCCGACAGCGGCTGGCCCGAGGTGTAGATGGCCGTGAGCTCTTCGGCGGTGAGCGCGCGGTTCCAGATCGCGAAGTCGTTGAAGTCCATCGCGCCGCGCGGCGAGGCCGACCAGCGCTGGTAGTACAGGCCGGTGGCGTCTTCGTTCAGGGCGATGCCCTTGCCGAGGCCGCCGAGCGCGGCGACCAGCGCATTCGAGAGCGCGACGCTGCCGGTCTGCGTGCCCTTCACGGGGTCGAACACATAGCCGCTCATGTTCTTGCCGGCCTTGTCGACGACCATCGCCACGTAGGCCCAGCGGCCCGCGCTCAGGAAGTGCTTGCCCTTGATCTCGCCGCGGCCGCTGCCGGTGCCGGTGTTGAAGCGCAGCTCGCAGTTGCTGAACAGGCCGAGCGCCAGGCCGGCGTTGTCGCCGGTGTCGTAGTTCTTGTTGGCGATGACCGAGGCGCCGTTGCTCACGCCCTGGCTGCAGGTGGCGTCGGTGCGCAGCCAGAAGCCGAAGGTGAAGGCGGCCACGGCGGGGGCGGTGGTCACGTCGCGCGTCTGCAGCAGCTTGTAGCCGGCCATGCCGCTCGCGTTCTTCACGCGGCTGTCCACGCGCAACGCCTGCACGCGGTAGGGCGGCAGGAAGTTGTCGTCGGCCACGAGCGAGCCACTGTCGGCATCCGCGGCCATGGGCGCGAGCGTCGCGGTGGCGTTGAGGTCCAGCGCGGGCAGTGCGTCGAGCGGGAAGAGGTTGACCAAGCCTACCTTCACGTAGGCGATCTGCGCGGAGATCGAGACGCTGGCGCCGCCGGCAGCGACCGTGTACTGGAACGCGTAGAGGCCGTCGGCCGCAGCCTTGACCGGGTCGGTGTAGCGCGTGGCGCCGGCCGGCAGCGTGGCGATGGACTTGCCGTCGCGCAGTACCTGCACCGGGCCGCCGAGGTCGCCCGCGAGCGTCCACGAGAGTTCGATGCTGCTGCGGTCGGCGCTGGTGCGGGCCGCGAGCTGCTGCACGGCGGTGGTGGCCTGCAGGGCCTGGCCGTTGAGGTTGTAGGCCGCGGTCGCGGGCAGTGCGCCGAGGTGGCGCAGCACCGTGGGTGCGATGTCGGTCGCGGCGGCCGACTGGCGCAGCGCGGTGTCGTCGGCCGGCGAGGCGGCGCCGACGGCAGGCAGTGCGGGCAGGGTCTTGTTGCTGGCGATGAAGACGGTCTTGTTGTCGACGTCCTTCAGGCTGGTGACGCCGCCGAAGGCATCGAGGCCGTGGCCGGTCGTGAGGATCACGAGCCAGTCTTCCTTCGCATCGTTGGCCGTGCGTTGCGCGATGCGCGTGAGCAGCTGGCCTACGGCCGTTGCGGTGTCGGAGACGGCGCGCTGGTAGCTGTCGCTGCGCAGGCCGTTGGCGGCTGCGGCGGCGGGCGCGCTGTACTGCGCCACGAGCAGGTCGTAGCCTGCGCCGATGAGGCGCGTGGTGTTGGCAGTCACGCAGGCGTCGGCACCGGCGCAGTCGACGGCGGTGTCAAGCGTGCCGGTTTCTGCGAGCAGCAGGTTCGGATACAGCGTGTTGGCGGTGACCGATGCGGTGAGGTAGCCCGCGTCCTTCTTCTGTTTCGCGAAGGCGAAGACCGAGGGCGCGAGCTTGGCGTCGATGCGTTGGTCCGCGGTGTCGGCGCGCACTGCATGGCGCGGCACCCAGGTGCCGGTCAGCAGCGTGGCCCAGCCGGGCCCATCGGTGGCGGGCTGCTCGCTGAGCGCGCCGTCGGTGCCGCCGGTCCATGCGGGAGCGAGCTGCAGCGATTGCAGCGAGGCCGGCACCTTCTTCTGTGCGATGGCGTCGCGCAGGACCGCATGCGTGAGGCCGTCGATCTCGACGATCAGCGCCTTGGGGCCGCTCTTGCCTTCGTTGGGCGTGCTGCTCGGGGGCGGCGTCGGGGTGCCGCTGATCGGCGGAAAGGCAACGCCACCGCCGCCTCCACCGCCGCAGGCCGCGAGCGCGGCGGAAATCGCAAGGGGCAACAGCCAGCGCGTGAGAGGCGCGGCGTGCGTGAGGGAGTTCGGACGCATCGAAAAAGCCGTTCGGTTCTTGTTGTCTGTCGAGGGAGGTGAAAGGCCGGCGCAAAAAAAAAGTGCCACGAAGGCACTGCGCACCGGACAGGCGACAAGACTAGGGAGAACCCGTTACTCGGCAGTGAACGAGCGATGACAGTGGGACGAAACGCGTGTGACAACGCGCTGGTCTGCGGCTTCGTGGAGACCGCGAAAGAGGGGCTGGGGCGCGTGCACAGGACACCGGGTACTCCCCTCCGCGAATGTCCCCCGGAGCTGCGCCCCTCCTCCTTGATTTCGCTGCGGGGAGCACCCAGTGCCCTGCGCACGAGGCACGTTGCTGGTGTGCGGCCGATCAACGACTGCACTGCCCATCGATCACGTCGATGGGGTGCCTTGCGCAGCGAAATTAAGGGGGAGGCCGAAGGCCGGAGGACATTCGCGGAGCAAGGTGCCCCGTCGGCGGGATCGCGCCCTGAACAGCATCACTCAATGCGACCCAACAGATCGCAAGGAGGTTTTCAGGGCTCGTTACTGATGCCGCTCGACACATGCCCCGCAGGCACATGCCGCGAGGCCGCATCGACGTGGCCGGTCTGGTCGTCGAAGAAGAAGTCGGGCTCGAACTCGCGCAGGAACTCGCCCTTGGGCAGGCCGCCGAGGAACATCGCTTCGTCGACGCGGATGTTCCACTTCATGAGCGTGCGGATCGCGCGCTCGTGCGCCGGTGCACTGCGCGCCGTGACCAGCGCGGTGCGGATGCGCATCTGTGCATTGCCCGCCATCTGCAGGCGGTGCAGCGCCATCAATAGCGGCTTGAATGGGCCTTCGGGAAGGGGCAG
Organism: Variovorax sp. GW460-12-1-14-LB1; assembly: GCF_059423605.1. NCBI lineage: Bacteria > Pseudomonadati > Pseudomonadota > Betaproteobacteria > Burkholderiales > Comamonadaceae > Variovorax > Variovorax sp. GW460-12-1-14-LB1. The sequence goes on along the minus strand of NZ_JBWKYF010000038.1, from coordinate 36,516 downwards.
GTCGGCCTTGCTGAGTTCGTGGGCCTGGAAGGCGTCGAGGCCCTCGGCTTGGAACACGCGCTCGGCTTCGTCGCTGAACAGCACGGCATCACCGTCGAAGGCGATGCGCACTTCGTTGGGCCACGCGTCGCTGGCCTTCACCGATTCGACCAGCACGCGTGCGGCGGGGAAGCCTGCGGCGAGTGCCTCGCGCACGTCTTGCGCGTTGACCGACAGGAACAGGTGCGCGCGCAGCGGGCGCAGGTAGCCGAAGGGCGGGCGGCCTTGGGTGAACACGCCGCGCTGCAGCTTGATGTCGGCCGCGGCGCTTGACTTGAAGATGCGCATCCCCGACACCGGGTCGTTGCGCGAAAGAATGACCACCTCGACGCGCTGCACGCCGTCTTCGTTGAAGCGCAGCAGCTTGCGGATCAGCGACGACGCGATGCCGGGCGCGGCCGGTTCATCGATGCGGTCGAGCTGCAGCTTCATGTAGCCCTCGTTGTCGCCGGCCTCGAAGATCTTGTTTTCTTCTTCGAGGTTGAACAGGGCCCGCGAGGAGATCGCGACCACGAGTTTGTCTTCGAGCGTTACGGGCATGTGAGGGCTCCCCGTCCGTCGTCACTTGACGAACTGGTTCAGCTGAATGATGGGCAGCATGACGGCCAGCACGATGAGCATCACGACGCCGCCCATGGCGACGATGAGCAGCGGCTCCAGGATGGTGGCCAGGTGCATGGCGCGGCGCTGCACTTCGGCGCCCAGCTGGTTGGCGGCGCGCTGCAGCATCACGGGCAGCGTGCCGGTCTGCTCGCCCAGACGCGCGAACATCGACACCAGCCCGGGAAAGCGTTTTTTCTGCGCCAGCGCGGAGGCCAGCGGCGCACCTTCGCGCACGAGCACCAGCGCATCGAGCGCGTCTGCGCGCATGGCGCGGTTGCCGAGCGTTTCGGAGGCGGCCTGCAGCGCGCGCAGGATCGGCACGCCGGCCGTGGCCAGCATGGCGAGCGTGCTGGCGAAGCGCGCCGCGTTGTAGCCGCGCGCGAGCTTGCCGACCAGCGGCAGCTTGAGCCAGGCGGCATCGAACTTGAGGCGGAAGGCCTCCTGCGCCAGCGCGATGCGCGCGCCGATGGCCGCGAGCACGATGGCGCCCAGCATCCACCAACCGTAGTTGCGAACGGCCGCGCTCAGCGACAGCATCACGGTGGTGAGGAAGGGCAGCGAGCGCTTGGTGCCCGCGAACACCTGCGCCACCTGCGGCACCACGTAGCTCACGAGGAAGATCACGATCACGATCGCCACCAGCGTGACGATGGCCGGGTACAGCGCCGCGCCGATCAGCTTCTGCTGCAACACCTGGCGCTCTTCGAGGTCGTCGGCCAGGCGCTCGAGCACGAGCCCGAGGTTGCCGCTTTGCTCGCCGGCGCCGATCACGGCGGTGTAGATGGGCGAGAACTCGCGCGGATGCGCCGACAGCGCGCGCGCAAAGGGCGAGCCCGCGTTGACTTCGGCGCGCAGCGAGGCGACGAGGTTGCGCTGCGGTTCCGATTCGGCTTCGTCGGTGAGGGCCGTGAGCGCGCGTTCCAGCGGCAGGCCGGCCGAGATGAGGCCGGCGAGCTGGCGTGTCCACACGGCGAGGTTCGTCGAATTGAAGACGCGCTTGCCGCCCCCGAGCCAGCGCGTGAGCGTGCTGCCTGTGCTGCCGCCGGCCGCATCGCCACCGCCGACCGGCTTGACCGACAGCGGGATGAGCGCCTGCGCCCGCAGCAGGCCGCGTGCGGCGCGCGCGGTGTCGGCCTCGAGCACGCCTTCGCGCGACTGGCCGCTGGCATCGATGGCTTCGAAGGAATAGGCGGGCATCGCGGGTCGCTACTCGCGGGTGACGCGCAAGAGTTCGGCGCGCGAGGTGATGCCGGCCTGCACCAGCCGTTCGCCGTCTTCGCGCATGGAGCGCAGGCCGCCGCGTGCGCCGGCTTCGAACAGCGCGCTCTCGGCGGCCTTGCCATGGATGAGGGCCTGCACCTCGTCGTCGGCCACGAGCAGCTCGAAGATGCCGGTGCGGCCCTGGTAGCCGGTCTGGCCGCAAACCTCGCAGCCCGGGCCGCCGCAGGCCGTGCAGACCTTGCGCACGAGGCGCTGGGCCAGCACGCCGAGCAGCGACGAGCTCAAGAGGAAGGGCTCCACGCCCATGTCGGTCAGGCGCGTGACCGCACTCACCGAATCGTTGGTGTGCAGCGTGGCCAGCACGAGGTGGCCGGTGAGCGAGGCCTGGATGGCGATCTGCGCGGTCTCGAAGTCGCGGATCTCGCCGATCATGATCACGTCGGGGTCCTGCCGCAGGATGGCGCGCAGGGCCTTGGCGAAGGTGAGTTCGATCTTCGCGTTGATCTGCGTCTGGCCCACGCCCGGCAGCTCGTACTCGATCGGGTCTTCCACCGTCATGATGTTGCTGCGGCTCGCGTCGAGGCGGGCCAGCGCGGCGTACAGCGTGGTGGTCTTGCCCGAGCCGGTGGGGCCGGTCACGAGGATGATGCCGTGCGGCTGCGCAATGAGCTTTTCGAAGCGCGCCAGCGAGTCGCCCTGCATGCCGACCGATTCGAGCGTGAGCTTCGATTCGCTCTTGTCCAAGAGGCGCAGCACGGCGCGTTCGCCGTGCGCGCTGGGCAGTGTCGACACCCGCACGTCGACCGCGCGCGTGCCGATGCGCAGGCTGATGCGCCCGTCCTGCGGCAGTCGCTTCTCGGAGATGTCGAGGTCGGCCATGATCTTCAGGCGCGAGATCAGCGCGGCGTGCAGTGCGCGGTTGGGTTGCACCACCTCGCGCAGCGTGCCGTCGATGCGAAAGCGCACCGACGACGTGCGTTCGTAGGGCTCGATGTGGATGTCGCTGGCGCCGTCGCGCGCGGCCTGCGTGAGCAGCGCGTTGAGCATGCGGATGATGGGCGCGTCGCCGGCGCTGGCCAGCAGGTCTTCGACCGCGGGCAGCTCCTGCATCATGCGCGAGAGGTCGGCGTCGTTCTGCACTTCGCTGACCACCGCGGCGGCGCTCGATTCGCCCTGGGCGTAAGCGGCGCTGATGCGCTGCGCGAGCGGGCCGTCGTCGAGCACCTCGAAGGCCTGCACGCCGTACTTGCGGGTCACTTCACCGACCGCGCTGCGTGCCGGATGGGAAGACATCCACAGCGTGTGGCGGCCGTCGTCCGTGGCTTCGAGCAGCAGTTGCTGGCTGCGTGCGAACGCGTAGGGCAGGGGATAGCGCATGGGTGGCGGGCGTGTGCGGGACGGGGCTCAGGGCAGCTCGCGCGAGCTGGTCGGGTCGGCGGTGGGCGGCAGCGCGCCGCGCAGCGGGCTGGGCGCGAGCCGGCGGTTGTCGGTGGCGGGGCGCGGCGGCGGGATGAGCTGCGTGCCCTCCATGCGGGTCTCGCTGCTCTTCTTGCCGCTGTCGCTGCTGTTGAGGCGGTTGATGCGCACCAGCGGCGCCTCGGGCAGCACGGGCGCCGAGTCGACGCCGCGCAGCATGATGTTGTCGGTGTTGGGCTGCGTGCGCTGCTGCATGCCGCGGATCTCGTCGTAGCGGTCGTAGGCGAAGGCTTCGGTGGAGGCACCGTCGCGCATCACGGCGGGGCGCAGGAACATCATGAGGTTGCTCTTGTCGCGTGTGCGCACCTCGTTCTTGAACAGGTTGCCGAGCACGGGGATGTCGCCGGCCACGGGCACCTTCTCGACGGTGTTGCCGTAGTTGTCCGACAGCAGGCCGCCGAGCATCACGAGGCCGCCGTCTTCCACCAGCACGCTGGACTCGATGGAGCGCTTGTTGGTGGTCGGGCCGTTGGGGTCCTTGGCCGTGTTCTGGTCGACCGTGGAGGTCTCCTGGAAGATGGTCATCTTCACGGTGCCGTTCTCGTTGATGGTCGGGCGCACGCGCAGCGTGAGGCCCACGTCCTTGCGCTCCACCGTGGTGAACGGGTTGATGCCGACCGAGCCCGAGGTGCTGGCGTACTGGCCGGTCACGAAGGGCACGTTCTGGCCGATGACGATCTTGGCTTCTTCGTTGTCCAGCGTCAGCAGGTTGGGCGTGGACAGCACGTTGGCGTCGCCGTCGCTGTTGAAGAAGTTGGCGATGGCGCCCAGGATGTACTGGCCGCCGATCTTGCCGGCGATGCCCAGGTTCAGGCCGGTGGAGGGCCGCACGTTGGCCACGTCGCGCGTGGCCAGGGCCTGCGTCAGCGCCAGGATGTTGGCGCTGGCCAGGCTGGAGTTGGTGCCGATGACGGCGTTGTTGCCCAGCGCGCTTTGCCACTGCACGCCGAAGTTGGCGGCCTTCTTGGCGCTGACTTCGACGATGAGCGCCTCGATCATCACCTGCGCGCGGCGGCCGTCGAGCTTGTCGATCACGGCGCGCATCTGGCGGTACTGCGGCTCGGGCGCGGTGATGATGAGCGAGTTGGTGCTCGGGTCGGCCTGGATCTGGCCGCCGGTGGACGGCTGGTTGGCGTTGTTCAGCGGCGCGTTGGCGGCGGCCGAACCGCCGCCCTGGGCGTTGTTGCCGCCGAAGCTGGCCTGTGTCATCGGCATGCTGGCCGGCGGCACCGACGAACCGGCGCTGCCCGCGGCGCCGGGCGCGCCCGGCACCTGCGACTGCTGCTGGCTCGCGGCCATCGCGGCGCGCAGCGTGGCCGCCAGGCGCACCGCGTCGGCGTTCTTCAGGTAGACCACGTAGATGTTGCCGGCCGCGCCGTTGCTGCTTTCGGCTGGCGCACGGTCGAGCTTCTCGACCAGCGTGCGCACGAGCTGCGCGCGCGCGGGGTTGGCAGCGCGAAGGATCAGCGAGTTGCTGCGCGGGTCGGCCATCAGCGTGGTGCGGAACGAGGCGTCGGCCCCGCCCGGTGCGGCCGCGCCCGGCGCACCCGCACCGCCGCCTTCGACCAGCCGCGTGACCAGCGGCACCATGTCGGTGGCGACCGAGTGCTTGAGCTGGATGACTTCGATGTCGGACGCGTTGGGCACGTCGAGCGACGCGATGATGCGCGCCAGCCGGCGCATGTTGTCGGCGTAGTCGGTGATCACGAGCGAGTTGTTGCCCGGGTTCACGTTGATGGTGTTGTTCGGCGGGATCAGCGGGCGCAGCACCGGCAGCAGGCTGTTGGCCGACTCGTAGTTCAGGCGGAAGATCTGCGTGACGATCTGGTTGCCCGCGGCCGCGCTGGCGCCGCCGATGGAGGTGTTGACGGTGCTGGTCTGCAGCTTGGCGTCGGCCTCGGGCACCACCTTGTACAGGCCGTCGGCTTCCACCACCGCGAAGCCCTGCAGGCGCAGCGCGGCGGCAAACTGGTTGAACGCAGCGGCCGGCGCCAGCGGGCGGTCGGTGACCAGGTTCATGGTGCCCTTGACGCGCGGGTCGACCACCACGTCGCGCCCGGTGACCACGGCCATGGTGCGGGCCACGGCCTCGATGTCGGCGGCGGCAAAGTTCAGCGTGATCGGTTCGCTGCGCCGCGGGGCGTCGCCGGTCTGCGCGTAGGCGGGCGGCAGCACCGGCACGAACGACGCCGCGATCAGCAGGCGTACCGCGAGCGCGACGAGGCCGGGGCGGGCGCCGGACGAGGACAGAGGCTTCTTCATGGTCGGATCAACCCAGGGTGATGATCGAGCGCGCACCGTCGCGCCGCCCGATGATGTTCAACAAATTGGAAAGTGCGTCTTCGCGGCCCGGTGCCGCGCTGGCTTCGCCGTTGAAGCGCAAGGCGGTGCCGCTCCAGTCGCCGCTGCCGTTCAGTTCGAGGCTGCCTTCGCGCGTGCTCAACAGCAGCGTGGGGCGCGTGCCGCCCTCGAGCGACAGGCGGTAGCTGCCCATCGGCCGCAAGGTCGACAGGGCGGATGACACATCGGTGGCGTCGAGCGTGGCCTGGCCCTCGATGCGCAAGGCGGGGCCGTCCCACTGCATGGCGAAAGCGCGGGTGTTGAGGTCCAGCGCGCCTTCGAGCTTGAGCGTGTTCCAGGGCGCGCCCAGGCCGGTGAGCAGCGTGGCGGGCCAGCGCGAGCGGGCGTCCTGCCAGGCGAGCTGCAGGCCGTTGGCGCGCGGGCTGGCCTGAAGACCAAGGGGCTGCGCCGCGCAGCAGGAAAGATCAAGGCGTGCCGAGAGGCCGCGCCAGTTCGGCCACATGCGCCAGTTCAGCAGGCCGGGCAGCGAGACGGCCTGCGTGCCGCCCGCGCCGCTGGCGAACACGACGGCGGCGGTGCCGTTCCAGACCGTGCCGCGCGGGTTGACCAGCAGCAGGCGGCCTTGCGTCCAGCCCGACAGCGCCGAGGCGAGCCAGCGTGCCGGCGCGAACAGCACGACCGCGACCAGCAGGCCGGTGGCGGCGCCGAGCACGGCCCAGCGCCAGCTGCCGCGGCGCGGCTGGAGGTCGGGGGCCGAAGGACGTCTCGCCATGCCGTGCGGTGCGTGGGGGGCTTCAGCGCGGGGCGGGCAGCGCCATCACGAGCGTGCCGTCCCAGCGGGGTTGCGGAGGTTGGTCGGGCGTGGCGGGCGCAGGCTTGGCGCCCGGCGGCGGCGGTGCGATGGGCGCGCGCGTCAGGTGCACTTCGCGCGGCACGGCGTGGGCGTTGCCGCGCGCCTGTGCGAGCCATTGGGCCAGGTTCTGGGCGGGCGCGCCGCGCAGCGTGACGGTGGCGGCGCCATCGCCACCGGCCGTCATGAGCTGGGCGTTCGTGACGCCCAGGCCGTCGCGCACCGAGCTTTCGAGCGCGCGCAGGGCGTCGTCGCGCGCCAGGCGCGGTTGCGACTGCAGCGCCTTCGCGCGGTTCTGCAAGGTGGCCATCTGCTGGAGCTGGGCGTCGAGCCGTGCGTGTTCGGCCGGGGCCGCGGCCAGCGTGCGCAGCGCGGGGGCGAGCGCGATCCACCAGAGCAAGGCCAGTGCCACCAGCGCGACGGCGCCGATGACGAGGCGGCGCTCGCGCATCCCGAGGACGGCCCAGCGGGCCTTGAGTTGTTCGCTGAAGTTCATCGGTTGGCCTCGGCCTGTACCAGCAGCAGATCGCCTTCGGTGCGCACCTGGTAGCCGCGCGGCGACAGCGCGGCGGTGATCTGCGTGACCTCCTGCGGCTGCAGCCCGAGGCCGCGCAGGCGCAGCTGGCCGGCGCTGAAGTCGATGGCGCTCGGGGAGCGCCCGGGCGGCAGGGCGGTGGCGATGGCGCCGACCATGGGTTCGAAATCGCTCGGTGCCACGTCGCCCACGGCCTGCTGCAGCGCGGCGACCTCGCGGCCCATCTGCAGCGGCGCGTCGACCACGATCTTCACCGAGGGGAAGGTCTGCGTCAGGATGGCGCGCGTGGCCTGGCGCTTGGACTCGAGCGCGTTGCGCTCCTTCCAGGCCCAGGCGTTCAGGCCGATGAGCTGGGTCAGCAGCAGCACCACGACGCCCCAGCGCGCGGCGCGCCATTCGGGAGCGAAGCGCAGGGTTTGAAGCACCGAGGCGAACTTCTTGCCGGCGCGCGCGCGGCCCGTCACGGCGAGGTCGAACTGCGCGAGCTCCCAGGGCGTGCGCGTGGCGTGCAACCAGCGCTGCGGCGCCTGCACGATCGGCACGCGGCGCTGCAGCAGGTGCTCGGCGGCTTCGGCGACGGCGGGTTCGGTGGTGATGACGGCGGTGTCCAGCGGCAGGCCGTTCGACAGGGCCAGGCCCGCGCCGGCCAGCGGCAGCGAGACCACGCCGTCGCCGTCGCAGACCGTGAGCTGCGGCGCCTCGGGCTCGCCCGTGACCTGCAGCAGCGGCGGCGCGTCGGCCGGCTGCGGCGTGAATTCGGGAACGATGCGCACGACGCGCCGGCCGGCGGCTTCGAGCCCCTGCACGACGCTGCGCAGCCAGATGCGGTTGCAGGCCGCGACCCACACCGGCTCGCCGGCCTTGGCGTCGGGTGCGAGCGCGAAGTGCAGGGCTTCCGGGTCGTCGAGCAGGTGCTCTTCGAGCAGGCCGTCGAGCACGGCGCGCAGCTTCGAGGTGCTGCCCATGCTGCCCTTGGGCAAGGTCACGCGGTGCCATGAGAGCGCCGAGGACGGAATGCCGAGCGTGACCTCGGGGCCCGACGGCAGCAGCGTCAGCAGCGCGCGGCCCTGGTCGCGCAGGGCGATGCCGTCCTCACCGGCCTGGGCCCAGTCGTACTCGCCCGCGGCATCGGCCGGAGGGAGGGGGGCAAGGAGCAGCAGCGGGGTCATGTCGGGGGGTGTCGGAAAAGCCGGTGATTGTAGGAGGGTGGCTTACAAGTTGTTGCTATTGTTTGAATAGCATATCTTGCAGAGACTACGTGCGTTTGACGGTGTTTTGGTCAGAGAAAAGGAAAGCGGCGTCAGGGTTTTGCCGGGGGCATGGTGGCGCCCGCGCCACGGGTGCGCCAGACGGTGGTCACGGCCAGGCCCTTGCGAAAGAGCAGTGAATGCTCTTCGACCCAGGTGCGGTCCAGCCGCAGCCGGCCATACACCTCGAAATACTGGGTGCCCACGCCGTGTTGGGCCGCGTTGAAGCGCGAGCCGCCGCTGGGCAGGCCGGCGTTGGCTTCCTCGATGTTCTTGAAGAAGGAGCGGGTGCGCCGCTCCACCAGCTGGCGCGCGCTGGCGATGCCCAGCGATTCGACGCTCGCGCTGATGGCTTCGGCGCTGGCCGTGTTGAGGTTGAGCGTGGTGCGCTCCGGCAGGATCGTCACGTAGGGCTCGAGCGCGGCGGCTGTGGCGGGCGAGAGGCCGAGCCACACCAGCTGCGCGACCTCCTGCGGCATCAGCGGGGCGGCGCCGGTGTCGGCGCTGGCATCGCCACCGCCGCTGCTGCTGCCACCGCCGCTACCGCCTGAGGCGGCGTCGGTGCTGCCGGTGTGCAGCGCGCTCGCGAGCCGCGCGGTCATCTGGGTCAGCTCGCCGGCCGGCAGGCCGAGCAGGTTGAAGAGGCGCGTGAAGGTGGCGACGCTGGCTGGCACCGGCTTGCCGGCGTCCACCAGCGACAGCACGTTGAGCTTGGACTGCGCGTCGACGATGCGGCCCGACAGGAACGCGTCGGGCAGGCCTTCGAGGTTGTCGCTGGCCACGTTCTTCTCAGCCGACAGGAAGCTGGTGAGGCGGGCCTCTTCGAGCGGCACGGCCCACGGTTCGCCGAGGTGGTCGGGGCCGCCGGCGCGGCCGTCTTCGCCGAGGATCAGGCGCGACCAGTCGAGCGCGCCGATCAGCACCCAGGCCGCCTGCACGCGCGCGCGCTCGGCGCCTTCGACCTCGGCCGAGCGCCATTGCTGCCAGAGCGCGGCGGCGGAAAAGGTGGCGACCAGCATCACGGTCAGCATCGCGGCGAGCAGCGCGGCGCCGCGCTGGCGGCGCGTGCTGGCCACGCGATGGCGTTGCGGCGAGGTCATGAGCGCGGCCCCCCGAGCGTCGGGCGCACCCAGTCGCGCGTGAGCGTGCCCGAGAGCCCGTCGCCGGGCGGCAGGGTCAGCACCAGCCGCACGCCGTCGGGCATGGCGATGAGCGCGCCGGCCGGGTTGGACGGATTCGCCGCCGCGACGGGCAGCGGTTCCGCCGGCACCCAGGCGTTGTTGCGGAAATACGCGAGTTGCCAGCTGTTGACCGGCATCAACGCCACATCGGTGGCACCGCCGGTGGGCGCGGCGCCATCTTGGGCCCACGCCGCCGCGAGGTTCCAGGCCTGCACCCATTCGCCACGCGTGGCGAAAGGCGCCGACTGCCAGCGCCGCCAGCGCGTGCCGTCGGCGCCGGGGCGCAGCGTCCAGGCGACGACCTGCACGGTCGGCGTGCTGGTGTCGCTGCCGCGGCGCGTCATGCGCAGCACGCGGCCGTCCCAGTCGATCGGGCGGGTCTGCGCGAGCAGGGTGATGGCGTCGAGGTCGGCGCTCCACTGCGCGAGCGTGGCCTGCAGCGTGAGCACCGCGTCGGCGCGCTGCTGGTTCTGCGTGGTGGCGCGCGACATGCTGTCCAGGCCGCGCCAGCTCACGAGCGCGAGCAGCGCCATCACGGCGATGGCGACCAGCAGCTCGATCAACGTGAAGCCGCGTGCGCGTGAAGGCTTCGTCATCAGACGCGCCCCACCACGGTCGACACGCGCAGCAGCGGTGCGCTGCCTTCGTCGCGCACCTGCACGTCGACGCGCCGGAAATTTGGGTTGAGCGTGGGCACCGTCGTGGTCGTCACCAGGAAGGTGAGGCCGGCCTGCAGGCAGATGGAGCCCGAGTCGCCGACGGCCGGCATCTGCCGCGACAGGCGCGCCTTGGCGAGTTCGTTTTCGGCACACAGGCCGGCCAGGACGAGGTCGGACTGGCGCTGCGCATTGCGCGTGAGCGACATCGTGGCCTGCGAGCCGGCCGCCAGCGCGAGCGCGACGATGCCCAGCGCGATCAGCACCTCGACCAGCGTGAAGCCGTGGCTGGAGCCGGCGCGCCGCAGCCGTTGCGTCATGGCACGGCGAACACGGTGAAGGGCCGCAGCCCGTCGGTCGCGACGCGCAGCACGCGCGCGGGCGGGCCGTCGCTGTGCAACATGACCTGTTGCGCCGGAATGATGGGGTCGGGCCCGAGCTGCAGCGCCGCCACCGGCGTGTCGCCGCCCAGCATGGGCTGGGCCGTGATGCCTGCGTGGGTCCAGCCGGTGGGCAGTGCGTCGGCGGGCAGGCCGTCGAACACGAAGCCGCCGCCTTCGACGAGGCGCCAGCGCACCATGACGCCGCTGGCGCGCGACTGGGCGCGGGCCGATTCGAGCAGGGCGGCGAGGCGGTCGGCCTCGCGGTCGAGCGCGGCGGCGTTGGTGTCGCGCATCGCGAAGCTCACGCTGGCGGTCGCAATGGCGATGATCGCGATCACCACGATCAGCTCCAGCAGCGTGAAGCCGCGCGCTGCGCGAGGCGGTGGCAGCACCACGCGGCCGGGGGCGATGCGCTTACTGCCAGCTGCCGATGTCGGCATTCTTGCCCTCGCCGCCGCTCTGTCCGTCGGCGCCGAAGGAGAGCACGTCGATTTCGCCCTTGATGCCGGGGTTCATGTACTGGTACGGATGGCCCCAGGGGTCGTTGGGCAGCTTCTCGACGTAGGGCTTCCAGTTGGGCGCGGCCGGGCCCGCGGTGGGGCGGGTCAGCAGCGACTGCAGGCCCTGCTCGGCGGTCGGGTAGCGCTGGTTGTCGAGGCGGTAAAGCTTGAGCGCCTGCATCAGGTTGTTGATGTCGGTGCGGGCGGCGGTGACGCGGGCGTCGTCGGCGCGCTCGATCACGTTCGGCACGATCAGCGCAGCGAGCACGCCGATGATGACAAGCACCACCATGAGTTCGATCAGCGTGAAGCCGCGTTGTGCGGTGCGGGAGACGGAACGAAGGAGTTTGTTCATAGCTTGCGGGGACATGAGGCGGTAAGCGCGCTGCATGATAATCCGCGGCCATGACAAGTCCTTACTCCGCAGCCCGCTGGCATGCCCCACTTGCAACGACGGGGCTTTGGGCGTTGGCCGCGGGCGCCGCGGTGTTCTGGGCGCTGCGGCTGGCCTCGCCGGCCGACGCCGTGGCCGCTGCGGCCACGATGCCGCGCGCACCGGTCGCGGCCGATGCCGAGGCGGTGGCCCGGTTGCTGGGCGTGGTCACGGTGACGTCAAACGCCCCCGTGGCGCCGGAGGCCGCGAGCCGCTTCGCGCTGTCGGGCGTGGTGGCGGACCCGTCGAACCAGGGGGCGGCGCTGATCTCGATCGACGGCAAGCCGCCGCGGCCGTTCCGCGTCGGCTCGAAGGTCGGCGAGAGCTATGTGCTGCAGTCGGTGGGCGTGCGCGCGGCGACTCTCGGTGCCCAGCGCGACGGGCCCGCGGCGTTCACGCTGCAGCTGCCGGTGCGTGCGCCGCTGAGCATGGGGCTTCCGACGCCGCCTGCCGGTCTGTCGTCGGTGCAGTCAGCTGCGCCAGCCGGGCCGTTGCCGGCCACGATGCCGACGATGGTGATGCCGCCGCCGCAGCAGCAGCAACTTCCCGCCACGGCGGGCGCCGCGATGGAGCCACCGCCGCAGGCGCAGACCCCCGCGCAGTAAGCGCGGCGGTCTCTTTCTCTTCTCTTCTTTTCTTCAGGCCTGGAGGAACAGGCGGTAGGCCGGGTTGGCCGTTTCCTCGACGCAGGGATAGCCCAGCGTTTCGAGGAAGCTGTCGAAGGCCGCCGACTCTTCGGCCGGCACCTGCAGGCCCACGAGGATGCGTCCGTAGTCGGCGCCCTGGTTGCGGTAGTGGAACAGGCTGATGTTCCAGTTCGGCCGCATCAGGCTCAGGAACTTGAGCAGCGCACCCGGACGTTCGGGGAACACGAAGCGCAGCAGGCGCTCGTCGTGCGCCAGCCCCGTGCGGCCGCCCACCAGATGGCGCAGGTGCTCCTTGGCGAGCTCGTCGTGCGTGAGGTCGAGCGCGTCGAAACCGTGTTCGATGAAGACCTTCGCGATGGTGGCCGACTCGCCACGCGCCGAGGTCGTGAGGCCGACGAACACGTGGGCCTTGGCGGCATCGCTGATGCGGTAGTTGAACTCGGTCACGTTGCGCGGCGCGCCGCCGGCCGGCAGCTGGCTGATGAGTTCGCAAAAGCGACGGAAGCTGCCACGCTCTTCGGGGATGGTCACGGCGAACAGCGCCTCGCGTTCCTCGCCGACCTCGGCCCGCTCGGCCACGAAGCGCAGCCGGTCGAAGTTCATGTTGGCGCCGCACAGAATCGCCGCGTAAGTCTCGCCTTGCCGGCCATGCTCGGCCGCGTACTGCTTGATTGCCGCCACGGCCAGCGCGCCGGCCGGCTCGACGATGCTGCGCGTGTCGACGAACACGTCCTTGATGGCGGCGCACACGGCGTCGGTGTCGACCGAGATGTAGCCGTCGACCAGGTTCTGCGCGATGCGGAAGGTTTCCTCGCCGACCAGCTTGACGGCCGTGCCATCGGAGAACAGGCCGACGTCGGGCAGGTTCACGCGCTGGTGCGCGGCGACCGATTGCATCATCGCGTCCGAGTCGTTCATCTGGACGCCGATCACCTTGATCTCGGGCCGAACGGCCTTGATGTAGTTGGCCACGCCGGAGATGAGGCCACCGCCGCCGATCGCCACGAACACCGCGTCGAGCGGGCCCTGGTGCTGGCGCAGGATTTCCATCGCGATGGTGCCCTGGCCCGCGATGACGTCGGGGTCGTCGAAGGGGTGGACGAAGGTGAGGTTCTGCTGCGTCTGCAATTCGAGCGCATGCAGGTAGGCGTCGGAATAGCTGTCACCGTGCAGCACGATCTCGCCGCCGAAACCACGCACTGCATCGATCTTCAATTGCGGTGTGGTCACGGGCATCACGATCACGGCGCGCGTGCCGAGCTTGCGCGCGCCGAGCGCAACGCCTTGCGCGTGATTGCCGGCCGATGCGCAAATCACACCGCTCGCCAATTGCGCTTTGCTGAGGTGCGCCATCTTGTTATAGGCGCCGCGCAGTTTGAAACTGAATACGGGCTGCTGGTCCTCGCGCTTGAGCAACACGGTATTGCCGAGCCGCTCGCTGAGCGCGCGCGCCTTCTCCAGAGCGGACTCGACAGCCACGTCGTAGACCCGCGCATTGAGGATTTTTCTGAGATAGTCGGCGGGCGTTAACGCCGCAGTAACGGGTGCATTGCGCAAGATCTTTTCCAGGGAGTTTTCATTTGCTAACCATCAATCATAAGAGGCATCGGTATTGCATGCGGGGAATGGCATGGACACAAATGTCATAAACCTATTCCGCAAGGCTCCTGCTGCAAATGATTCCGGTTTTTTTGCGCGCACCTATCCCGCGATTCATACGCCCGCTAATTCGCTAACAGTTGGGCAGAATTTGTTATCAGTTTCTGTCAGTGACCTTTCGAAGGGACTGATGCAGGCCGAGGCCGCGCGCGTGCAACGCGGCGAAATCGGACGGCCCACATGGCAGGTCATGGGCAACAGATTGCGTGCGCACATCGTTCCGTTGCTGGGCGATGTGCCGGTGGCTGTGTTCGCGACCGCAGACGTGCAGCGCCTGATCGATCACCTCGGCGAACAAGGCTTTACGAGCACGACGATCGCGCAGTACCTCGTGTTGTTGCGCAAGGTGGTCATGCATGGCGTGCACGTCGGTGCATTGCGCGAGGCCCCCGTGTTCCCGAAGGTCAAGGTGCGCAGCCAGCCGCGCGGCAGTTTCAGCGTGGCGGAGTACCGTGCACTGATCGCAGCGGCGCGCAGCTTGCGCGGCCATTCGCATCCGGTGCTGGACCGGTTGACGGCCGGCGAACGTTTCTGGATCGCACGCGAATTGCTCGTCATGCCCGACGAGCTGCCGTGGCTGATCCGCTGGATGGTCAACACCTTCGTGCGCCCCAGCGACATCAAGCTCATGAAACACAAGCACATCGAGGTGGTGCGAGGCAAGCATGTCTACCTGCGGATGAACCTGCCGGAGACCAAGCGGCACAGCCAGCCCATCGTGAGCCTGCGACCTGCCGTTCGTGTCTATGAGTGTCTGCTCGCGTACCGCGAGACGCATGGCTTCGGCGGGGCGGAAGACTACATCTTCATGCCGCACCTGAAGAACCGCGAGCACGCGCTGGCGGTTCTCAATTTCTTCTTTCACTGGGTGCTCGAAAAGACCGGTCTCGAGAAAGGACCGCTGGGTCAGTCGAGGACGCTGTATTGCTTGCGCCATACGGCCATCACGTTGCGGCTCCTGTATGGGCAGGGGATCGACATGCTGACGCTGGCACGCAATGCACGAACGAGTGTCAACATGGTCGAGCGTTTCTACGCATCGGTGTTGAGCGGAGAAATGAATGTGGGGCTGCTGCAGAGCAGGCGTGGCCGGGTGAATTGAGGAGGGACAAAAAGCCGCCCGGCTTGAACCGGGCGGCTTGAGCGTTTGCAGATTCAAACTGGCGTGGGCCAGCATGTGAATCGACAGTGAACGGAATCGACAGTGAACGATCAGAAGGCGTGACGGATGCCGAAGTCGTAGCCCGTCGAGGTCTTCGGCGTGAAACCGTTGCCGGTGCCTTGGAAGCTCGGGCCGCCGACGGTCAGCGATGCGCCGTTCTTGTTGCTCACGCGAGCAACGGTGGCGTACAGGGCAGTGCGCTTCGACAGGTTGTGCACGTAGCCGATGGCCAGTTTGTTGGCCTTCTTGTCGGCGGGCAGCACTTCCCACGGGTTGCGGGCAACCAGGTTCTCGTCGTACTTGACGCTCGAGTACGAAGCGCGGATCAGGCCAGCGCCGACCGGCACGGTCACGCCGAGCAGGTAGCCGGTCAGGTCGATGTCCGGACGGCCGCCGAGGTACGGTTCGACTTCGTAGTCAACCTTGTTCTTGGCGCGCGACAGTTCACCGAACAGCTTCACGGGACCGAAGTCGTACGAAGCGCCCAGGTTCAGCGTGTTGACCTTGGTGGTCGTGCCGACGTAGAACTGGTCACCAACGGTGCTGCTGCCATAAGCCAGCGCAACGTCCAGCGGGCCGTTGGCGTAGCCGAAGCGGCCACCGACATAGCGACCGGTGCGCGATGCGTTTTCCGTGAGGGGCGTTGCGGTGCCGGGGCTGTACTTGGTCTTCTCGTGGAAGCCGTACATCACCTGGCCGTAGAAACCACCCAGGTTCGGCGGCAGGAAGTAGCCGATGCTGTTGCCGGCGCGAACGTAGTTGCTGCCACCAGCATCGGGGAGCTGCGGAACGTTCTTGAGGGCATCGGGAAGCTTCTTGCCGTCGGCATAGCCGGTGAAGCCGCCGAATGCGCCATTGGCTGTGTTGACCAGGTTGGAGCCGACGCCATTGGTGCCGAACGGGTCGAACACGGTGTCGTTCCAGAACGTCGGGGTGTAGTCGCGGCCGAGGCGGACTTCACCGAACCCGCCCGACAGGCTCACGGTCGAACGGCGTGTGAATGTCGAGACGCCTGTCTGGCCGTCGTCGTTGCTGATCGGGGCCTCGAGCCAGAAGCTGGCGGCCAGGCCACCACCGAGGTCTTCCGTGCCACGGAAGCCCAGGCGGCTGGAGTTGTAGCCCGAGTGGGCCAGTTCGCGGCGGCTTGCCTTGATGCTGCCGCGGTTCAGGTAGAACGGGTTGTAGACGGGGAAGCCCAGCCTGTCGTACGTGACGCCATTGCCCAGGTCCCGCGAGGTGGACGAGTAGCCGCTGATCGACGCGTCGACCACACCAAACAGCGTGACGGACGACTGAGCCGAGGCAACACCGGCAACAGCCAGGGCAGCCAGAGCAGCTGCCCTTCCGGGGCGGACGGCTAGAGTGGCGCCGCCGTCGGGACGCACAAAGAAAAAAGCCCCGAGTCTTGCGACTCGGGGCTAAATCCACCAATTGGAAGGGTGGAGGAGACAACTGGGTGCACACCATGAAGTGCGCAGCAATGAAATAGAGTATACCCACCCTTTGTTGCGATGCAACAAGCAGGCGATGCTTTTCCCACACACAAGTTGATGTTTGGTGCGCATTTTTCCGCACGAATTCATCCCAATTGGAGCTGAACACCATGGAATGCACAGTAAGTTGGACCGGTGACGCAGGCACCCGATCGGCCATGGGCTTCGTGGCCGAGACCGGCAGCGGCCATGTCCTGATGATGGACGGCGCCCCGGATGCGGCCAAGCCCGAGAACGGCGGCCAGAACCTGGCCGCGCGGCCGATGGAAACCGTGCTCGCTGGCACGGGTGGTTGCACGGCCTACGACGTGGTGCTCATATTGAAGAGGGGGCGCCATCGTGTCGAGCGCTGCAGTGTCAAGCTGACCAGCGAGCGCGCTGAAAAGGACCCCAAGGTCTTCACCAAGATCCACATGCACTTCACCGTGGCGGGCAAGGGCATTCCGGCCATCGCCGTGGAGCGGGCGATCGCTCTCAGCCACGAAACCTACTGCTCCGCCAGCATCATGTTGGCGAAGACGGCGGAAATCACGACCAGCTTCGATCTGATCGAGACCTGAAAACCCCGTTGGATGGCGACCGAAGGCCCTAGATTCGGTGGGCGACGGTCGTCATGACCCGCGATGCCAGGCGCATCAGGGCCTTGGCCGGGGCCGGCAGTTCCGCTGCGCCCGCGTCGACGGCCTGCGTGGCATGGCGGGCTTCGTCAACCTTCATCTGCTCGACCACGGCGCGGGACGCGTGATCGGTCGGCGGCAGCCGGTCCAGGTGGCTTTCAAGGTGTGCTTCCACCTGCCGTTCGGTTTCGGCGACAAAGCCGAGGCTCAGGGGATCGCCCAGGCGTCCGGCAATCAGGCCAAGACCGAAGGCGCCTGCATACCAGAGTGGATTCAGGAGGGACGGGCGGGCGCCCAGGTCGTCCAACCGCTGCCGGGTCCAGGCCAGGTGATCGGTTTCTTCATGCGCGGCTTCCAGGAAGTGCGCGCGCAACGCCGGGTCCCGCGCCACGGCGGCCTGGGCGGTGTACAGCGCCTGGGCACAGACTTCGCCGACATGGTTCACGCGCATCAGCGCACCGGCCTCGCGGCGCTCCGATTCGCTCAATTCACCTTGCGGCTGGATCGCGGGCGGAAGCGCCCGGGTGGCGTGAGATCGGGCAAAAAGCGTGCGCAAAGCCGCATCGGCGGCTGTGAGGGCGGGGTCGAGCAGGGCGGTCATGGGTCTATTTGAACGCACCTGTCCGGCGATGCAAGGACAGCACATTTCGTTTCATATCGTGGCAAAACCACCCGTCTAAGTCCTTTGTTGCACGACTGCAACGAAACACGCGGGGCTTCCAAGATTTAGGGCGATTTGTTTTGCCCTGCCGCAGCGGCTCTGGTGCAATAGCATCAACTTCCCAAAAGGAGGTTGGCCCGGGGTCCGGTGGGAGCACAAAAGTGCCAGTCACGGTGAGCCCTTCGCACCGGAGCCCTATGTTTAACCTTGGAGAAACTTGCAATGAAAAAATCTCTAGTTGCTCTGGCTGCCCTGGCTGTTGCCGGTGTTGCCTCGGCTCAGTCGTCCGTCACGCTGTTTGGTGTGGTCGACGCGTCGATCAGCGGCTACTCGTCCACCTCGCGTGACCTGAACGGCGCCACCTTCCTGAACCCGTTCTACCTGAACCGTGGCAGCGTCAAGGTCAGCCGCACGGCTCTGGCTAACTCGGGTTACAACTCCAGCCGTCTGGGCTTCCGTGGTACGGAAGACCTGGGTGGTGGCCTGGCAGCCAGCTTCTGGCTCGAAGCCCCGATCACCAACGACGACGGCGCAACTGGCGTTTCGACGTTCGCTCGTCGCTCGACCGTGAGCCTGTCGGGTGGTTTCGGTGAAGTTCGTCTGGGCCGTGATTACACCCCGACGTTCTGGAACGACACCGTGTTCGATCCGTTCGGCACCAACGGCGTTGGCACCAACCTGATCTCGACGGCCAGCGGTTTCAACACCACCGGCGGTTCGGGTGGCTTTGGTGGCAACCCGAACTACGTTCGCGCCAGCAACACCATCGGCTACTTCCTGCCCCCGAACCTGGGCGGCTTCTACGGCCAAGTGCAGTACGGCTTCCACGAGAAGGACAAGTTCAGCCCTGGTACCGCTACGCCTAACGTCGCGAACAACTCGCGCACCGGTCGTTACGTCGGTGGCCGCTTCGGCTACGCCAACGGTCCTCTGGACGTTGCGCTGGCCTATGGCAGCAGCACCTCGGGTGACCAGTTCTACGCTGGCGTGACCAACAAGGTCAACACGCTGAACCTGGGCGCTTCGTACGACTTCGGTCCCGTGAAGCTGTTCGGTGAAGTGTCGCGCGTCAAGAACAAGGTCGACTACGAAGTCACCCCCTTCGTCGGCGCTACGCCTGACACCGACCTGACCGGCTACCTGCTCGGCGTGACCGTGCCCGTCGGTGCTGGCCTGATCCGCGCTTCGTACTCGAGCGTCAAGTACGACCTGAACCAGCCGCAAGTGCTGTTCCAGCCGCGTATCGCTGACCCGAAGGCTAACAAGCTGGCTATCGGCTACGTGCACAACCTGTCGAAGCGCACGGCTCTGTACGCTACCGTTGCTCGCGTGAGCAACAAGAACGGTGCAGCCCTGACCGTTGGCGGCCCGGCCTTCATCAACAGCGGTGTCTTCACCCCGAAGAACTCGACCGGCTACGACTTCGGTATCCGTCACGCTTTCTAATTTGATGCTGGCGCAAGCCAGCTTCGAATCGAAAGACTGAAAGCCACCCGGCGCAAGCCGGGTGGCTTTTTCTTTTGGCGCGCGCCTGTTCTCACTCGTAAAAATTGCGCCTCCACCCCCGGGGAACCCCCGTGCGGGCACGCTGCTTGCACTGCTAGCATGCCGCGATCACTCTTGTTGCTGAATGACTGCCTTTGTACTGCGCCGCCTGATCCAGGCCGTGATCGTGATGATCGCGGTTGCGTTCATTGCCTTCCTCCTCTTTCAATATGTCGGCGACCCGGTCGTGTTCCTGCTGGGGCAGGATGCCAAGCCCGACCAGATCCGTGAAATGCGCGCCGCATTGGGGCTCGACCGACCCTTCTTCGTGCAGTTCTGGCATTTCCTCGTCAACGCCGCACAGGGCGAATTCGGGCTGAGCCTGCGCCAGGGCGCCAAGGTGTCGCGCCTGATCGGCGAGCGCTTCCCGGCCACGCTCGAACTCGCACTCGTGGCCGCGGCGTTGGCCCTGTTCGTCGGCATCCCGATGGGCGTCTACACCGCCCTGCGCCGTGGCACCTTCATGAGCCAGGTGTTCATGACCGTGTCGCTGCTCGGCGTGTCGCTGCCCACCTTCCTGATCGGCATCCTGCTGATCCTCGTCTTCGCGGTGACGCTGGGCTGGTTCCCGAGCTTCGGGCGTGGCGACACGGTGCAGTTCGGCTGGTGGACCAGCGGCCTGTTCAAGGCCGACGGCTGGCACCACATCATCCTGCCGGCGGTGACGCTGGCGATCTTCCAGCTCACGCTGATCATGCGGCTGGTGCGCGCCGAGATGCTCGAGGTGCTGCGCACCGACTACATCAAGTTCGCGCGCGCACGGGGCCTGTCGAACCGCGCGATCCATTTCGGCCACGCGCTCAAGAACACGCTGGTACCGGTCATGACCATCACCGGCCTGCAGCTCGGTGGCCTGATCGCCTTTGCCATCATCACGGAGTCGGTGTTCCAGTGGCCCGGCATGGGGCTGCTCTTCATCCAAGCCGTGACCTTCGCGGACATTCCGGTGATGGCCGCCTACCTGTGCCTGATCGCACTGATCTTCGTGGTGATCAACCTCGTGGTCGACCTGTTGTACTTCGTGGTCGATCCCCGGCTGCGCGTGGGCAAGGCGGGAGGCCATTGAGGTGAGTGTCGCAACCGCTGCCGCAACGCCGCGCCTGCAGGCCTCCGGCCGGGCCTTCGCGCACATCGCCAGCTTCTATCCCGAGATCACGGCCTTTCGCCGCGACCTGCATGCCCACCCCGAGCTCGGCTTCGAAGAGGTCTACACGGCGGGCCGCGTGCGCGAAGCGCTGCGCGCCTGCGGCGTAGACGAGATCCACGAGGGCATCGGCAAGACCGGTGTCGTCGGCGTCATCCGCGGCAAGTCGACGGCCAGCGGCCGCATGATCGGCCTGCGCGCCGACATGGACGCGCTGCCCATGCGCGAGGACAACGACTTCGGCTGGCGCTCCGCCAACGACGGCCTGATGCACGGCTGCGGCCACGACGGCCACACCGCCATGCTGGTCGGCGCCGCGCGCTACCTGGCCGAGACGCGCGACTTCGACGGCACCGCCGTGCTGATCTTCCAGCCCGGCGAAGAAGGCTTGGCCGGTGCGCGCGTGATGATTGAAGACGGCCTGTTCGACCGCTTCCCGGTGAACGCTGTCTATGCGATGCACAACTGGCCCGCGATGCCGGCGGGCACCGTCGGCATCAACCGCGGCGCGATGATGGCCGCGGCCGATCGCGTGACGATCGAGATCAAGGGCAAGGGCGGCCACGGCGCGCATGCCTACCAGACCATCGACCCCGTCGTGGTGGCCGCGCACATCATCACCGCCGCGCAGACCATCGTGTCGCGCAGCGTGCGCCCCATCGACGCGGCCGTCGTCAGCATCTGCGCCGTGCAGGCCGGCGACCTCGGCGCGATGAGCGTGATCCCGGGCGAGGCCACGCTGGTCGGCACCGTGCGCACCTTCAGCGCGCGCGTGCAGGCGCAGGTCGAGCAGCGACTGAGCGAGCTGTGCACGGCCATTGCCACCGGCTTTGGCGCGACCGCGACGATCAAGTACGAACGCATCTACCCGGCCACGATCAACACCGCGCCCGAAGCGATGTTCGCGGCCGACGTGGCGCAGGCGTTGGTCGGCGCGAAGAACGTCGACCGCAACCTGGAGCCCAGCATGGGCGCCGAAGATTTTTCCTTCATGCTGCAGAAGAAGGCCGGTGCCTATCTGCGCATCGGCCAGGACGCCCGCAGCGGCGCCTTCCTGCACAACAGCCGCTACGACTTCAACGACGAGATCCTGCCGCTAGGCGCCGCATTGCATGCGGGCCTGATCGAGCAGGGCATGCCGCTGGCTGCTACCCGCAGCCTGCAGCCAGGGAAAGCCGCCGCCACCGCGGCGCCGTGATGTGTTCGATTTCAACCCGAGGAGTGTTCCCATGAGTTTCAAGAAGCAAGCGGCTGCGGTCGCTGTCCTGTGCGCCCTGGGCGCCGTCAGCATGGTCGCCAGCGCGCAGACCATCCGCATCGCGAACCAGGGCGACGCCCTGTCGCTCGACCCGCACTCGCTCAACGAGTCGCTGCAACTGAGCGTCACCGCCAACGTCTATGAAACTCTCGTGGGCCGCAACAAGGACCTGAGCCTGGCACCGCTGCTGGCCACGAGCTGGAAGCAGACCTCGCCGAACGTGTGGCGCTTCGAGCTGCGCAAGGGCGTGGTGTTCCATGACGGCACGCCGTTCAGCGCCGACGACGTGGTGTTCAGCTTCGCGCGTGCGCAGGGCGACGGCTCTGACATGAAGGCCACGCTCAGCGAGATCAAGGCCGTGCGCAAGGTCGGCGACCTCGCCGTCGAAATCGAAACCAACGGCCCCTTCCCGATCCTGCCCGACGTGATCTCGCTCACCATGATCATGAGCAAGAAGTGGTGCGAGGAAAACCAGGCCACCAAGCCGGTCGACCGCCGCAAGGGCATCGAGAACACCGCTTCGTTCAAGGCCAACGGCACCGGCCCGTTCCGCGTGCGCGAACGCCAGCCCAACGTGCGCACCGTGTTCACGCGCAACGGCACCTACTGGGGCAAGATCGACGGCAACGCGCAGGAGATCGTGTTCACGCCCATCGCCAACCCCGCGACCCGCGTGGCCGCGCTGGTCTCCGGCGAAGTCGACGTGATGGAGCCCGTGCCCGTGCAGGACATCGCGCGCATCAACGCCGCGCCCAACGCCCGCGTCATCACCGGCCCCGAGATGCGCACCATCTTCCTGGGCATGGACCAGAAACGCGACGAACTGCAGTACTCGAACGTGAAGGGCAAGAACCCGTTCAAGGACAAGCGCGTGCGACAGGCCTTCTACCAGGCCATCGACATCGCCGGCATCCAGCGCACCGTGATGCGCGGCGCCTCCAAGCCCACCGCGCTGCTCGTCGGCCCGGGCATCAACGGCTGGACCGCCGACCAGGACAAGCGCTTGCCTTTCGACGTCGATGCCGCCAAGAAGCTGCTGACCGAAGCCGGCTACCCCAACGGCTTCGAAGTCTCGATGAACTGCCCGAACGACCGCTACGTGAACGACGGCCAGATCTGCCAGAGCGTGGCCGCCAACCTCGCGAAGATCGGCGTCAAGATCAACCTCGTGGCCGAGACCAAGGGCACCTACTTCCCGAAGATCCTGCGCCGCGACACCAGCTTCTACATGCTGGGCTGGACCCCGACCACCTACGACTCGCACAACGCGCTGAGCTCGCTCACCTCGTGTCCCGACGACAAGGGCACGGGCCAGTTCAACCTGGGCGCCTACTGCAACCCGAAGCTGGACGAGCTGACCAAGAAGATCCAGTCCGAGTCGGACAAGGCCAAGCGCAACGAGATGATCAAGGAAGCCTTCAAGGTCCACACCGACGACATCGGCCACCTGCCGCTGCATCAGCAGTCGCTGGCCTGGGGCGTGAGCAAGAAGGTCGAGCTGGTGCAACTGGCCGACAACTTCATGTACTTCAAGTGGATGAGCATCAAGTAAGTCGACCGTGGGCCGCTGCCTGAGCGGCCCGACCATGGGCCCGCTTCTTGCGGGCCCATTCTTTTTTGCCTCACGATGAAAAATAACCCCCACGCGGCCCGGCGATGAAAAAAACCCTTGCTCGCTGGCTCGACAGCGATGTCGGCTACAGCTTCCGCACCTCGCCGGTGGCGATCGCCGCCGCCGTCATTGCGCTGGTGTGCGTCTTCTGTTCGGTGTTCGCCGGATGGGTGTCGCCGCACAACCCCTTCGACCTCGCCACCCTCGAACTCGGCGACGCCCGCCTGCCGCCGGCGTGGAGCGCCGAAGGCTCCACCAAATACATCCTCGGCACCGACGACCAGGGCCGCGACATTCTTTCGGCCGTGATCTACGGCGCCCGCATCTCGCTGATCGTCGGCGTGGTGTCGGTGGTGCTGTCGGTCGTCGTCGGCGTGGTGCTCGGCCTGCTGGCCGGCTTCTTCGGCGGCTGGCTCGACTCCTTCCTCATGCGCGTGTGCGACGTGATGCTGTCGTTCCCGCCCATCCTCGTGGCGCTGCTCATCGCCGGCGTCGGCCGCGCGCTCTTTCCGGGCGCGCACGAGTCGCTGGCCTTCGGCGTGCTGATCATTTCGATCTCGCTCACGGGCTGGGTGCAGTACGCGCGCACCGTGCGCGGCTCCACGCTGGTGGAGCGCAACAAGGAATACGTGCAGGCCGCGCGCGTCACCGGTGTGGCGCCGCTGCGCATCATGCTGCGCCACGTGCTGCCCAACGTGATGGGGCCGGTGATGGTGCTGGCCACCATCCAGGTCGCGACCGCGATCATCACCGAGGCCACGCTCTCGTTCCTGGGCGTCGGCGTGCCGCCGACCTCGCCTTCGCTGGGCACGCTCATCAGCATCGGCAACCAGTACCTGTTCTCAGGTGAATGGTGGATCACGGTGTTCCCGGGCCTGATGCTGGTGCTGATCGCACTCAGCGTGAACCTGCTCGGCGACTGGCTGCGCGACGCGCTCAATCCGCGCTTGCGCTGAACAGAAAAGGAGAACGCCTCATGACGCTGCTCCAGGTCAAAGACCTCATCGTCGAATTTCCGAACCGCCGCGGCACGCTGCGCGCGCTCGACCGCATTTCCTTCGACATCGCGCCCGGTGAAATCCTCGGCGTGGTGGGTGAATCGGGTGCGGGCAAGTCGCTCACCGGCGCGGCCATCATCGGCCTGCTCGAACCGCCGGGCCGCGTGGCCGGCGGCGAGATCCTGCTCGAGGGCCAGCGCATCGACAACCTCGGTTTCGATGCGATGCGCCCCATCCGCGGCCGCAAGATCGGCGCGATCTTTCAAGATCCGCTGACCTCGCTGAACCCGCTGTACACCGTGGGCCGCCAGCTCATCGAGACCATCCGCACCCACTTGCCCGTGACCGAATCGGAAGCGCGCAAGCGCGCCATCGGCCTGCTGCAGGACACCGGCATTCCCGCCGCCGAACAGCGCATCGACCACTTCCCGCACCAGTTCTCGGGTGGCATGCGCCAGCGCGTCGTGATCGCCCTGGCGCTCGCGGCCGAACCCAAGCTCATCGTGGCCGACGAGCCGACCACCGCGCTCGACGTGTCGATCCAGGCGCAGATCATCCAGCTGCTCAAGCAGGTCTGCAAGGAACGCGGCGCGGCGGTGATGCTCATCACGCACGACATGGGCGTGATCGCCGAGACCTGCGACCGCGTGGCCGTGATGTATGCGGGCCGCATCGCCGAGATCGGCCCGGTGCACGAGGTGATCCACCAGCCCGCGCACCCCTACACCTCGGGCCTGATGGCGTCGATCCCCGACATGACGAGCGACCGCGAGCGGCTCAACCAGATCGACGGCGCCATGCCGCGGCTCAATGCCATTCCGACCGGTTGCGCCTACAACCCGCGCTGCCCGCGCACCTTCGCGCGCTGCCTGACCGAGCGGCCCGAGCTGATGCATGCGGGCGCCACGCGCGCCTCCTGCTGGCTGCACGACGCCGCCGACCCGCATGCGGGCCAGGCCGAGATCGCCGCGCAGCACCACGACGCCCTGGCGGCCGGCGAGCGCGCCGCGCCCGAGGCGGCCGAACCCCTGGCGGAGGTGACCCGATGAGCGCCGTGATCGAACCCCGCAAGGACGCTGTGGCGACAAAGACCAGCGAGCCGCTCGTGGTCGCGCATGACCTCGCGCGCACCTTCGACGTGTCGCCGCCCTGGCTCAACCGCGTGCTCGAACGCAAGCCGCGCGTGCTGCTGCATGCAGTGGACGGCGTGAGCTTTTCCATCGAGCGCGGCAAGACGCTCGCGCTGGTCGGCGAATCGGGCTGCGGCAAAAGCACCGTGGCGCGCCTGCTGGTGGGCCTGTATGCGCCCACGCGCGGCGGCCTGCAGTTCGACGGGCAGGACGCGCACGCCGCGTTCAAGACGCCCGAAGGCCGGCAGCTGCGCCGCCGCATCCAGATGATCTTCCAGGACCCCTACGCGAGCCTCAACCCGCGCTGGATCGTCGAGGACATCATCGGCGAGCCGCTGCGCGAGCACGGCATCCTGAGCGACAAGGACGCGCTTCGCCAGCGCGTGGGCGAGCTGCTGCAGTCGGTCGGCCTTTCGCCGCTGGACATGAGCAAGTACCCGCACCAGTTCTCGGGCGGCCAGCGCCAGCGCATCTCCATCGCGCGCGCGCTCGCCACGCAGCCCGAGTTCCTGGTGTGCGACGAGCCCACCTCGGCGCTCGACGTGAGCGTGCAGGCGCAGGTGCTCAACATCATGAAGGACCTGCAGCGCGAGCAGGGCCTGACGTACCTGTTCATCTCGCACAACCTCGCCGTGGTGCGCCACGTGGCCGACCAGGTCGGCGTGATGTACCTGGGCCGGCTGGTCGAGGTGGCGGACAAGCAGAAGCTCTTCGCCGAGCCGCAGCATCCGTACACCCGCATGCTGCTCGACGCGATCCCGCAAATGAAGCACACCGGCCGCGCACGCACGCCGGTGCAGGGCGAAGTGCCGAACCCGCTGAACCCGCCGACCGGTTGCGCCTTTCATCCGCGCTGCCCGCATGCGAATGCGCGCTGCTCGACGGAGCGACCGTCGCTGTTGAGCCTGAAGGGCGTGCAGGTGGCCTGTCATGCGGTGGAGGAAGGCCGTGTGTGAGTGAAGGCGGCAGCCCGCAGGGCTGGCCGGCGGACTTTCCGTACCGGCCGCACCTGCGCTTCTGCTCGCTGGGCAACGAGAACGTGCGGGAGGTGATGGAGGGCTTTCGCCTCGCCTGCGAACGCCTCGGCTACACCACAAGCATCGCGCCGGGGCCGGGTGTCGACAACGACGACATCAACCTCTTCTTCTTCGCGATGGGCCTGAGCCTGCCCTCGGACGACGAGCTGCCGCCGAACGCGATCGTCGTCAACTTCGAGCCGGCCCTGCCCACGTTGCTCGCGGAGATGCCCGGTTATCGACGGTTGCTGCAGCGCGCTCACGTGTGGGAGTACAGCCTCGAGAACATGGTGCACCACCCGGCGCTGGGCATCCATCGATCCGACTACGTGGGCCCGGGCTTCGAGCCACTGGCCACGCCGCTGGTGCCGGCGTCCGAAGTGCTGGACGACGCACAGCAGGACATCGACGTCATCTTCTTCGGTGAGACGACGCCCCGGCGGCTGCAGGTGCTGGAGGCGTTGACTGCCGCTGGACTGCGGGTGGCCTACCCTTTTGGAAAGGCCTGGACGCCAGCGCAGCGCGACGCCTTGCTGCCGCGCGCCAAGGTCGGGCTGAACATGCGCAAGGCCGACCACTCCAGCACGGTGGAGCTGCCGCGCCTGTCGATCCTGCTGCGGCATCGCAAGGCCGTGGTGTCGGAGCTGTATCCGCATTCCGAGATTCCGCAGGTGCTGCGCGACGCGGTCGACGGGTGCACGAAGGACGAGCTGATCGAGCGTGTGCGTGCGCTGGTGGCCGATGCGCCGCGTCGGCGCGCACTGGAGATCGCCGGGCCGCGGGCGCTGCAGTCCTTGCCGCCGCAGCATGAGGTGCTGGCGGGGGCGATGCAGCGTTATCTTTCGGCGGCCCGGCAGCGATGGGTGGGACAGCAGGCACGGAATACGGCTGAGCCTGCCTCGCAGGTGTCCGTCCTGATGGTGACGCGGGACGAAGAGGCGAACGTCGCGGAGGCCTTGGCATCGATCGCCGAGCAGAGCCTCGCACCGCACCAGATCATCGTGGTGGACGACGGCTCCACCGATGCCACCGTCGACGTGATTCGCGCGCGCATGGCCGCCGATCCGCGGCTGGCCGGGCTGCTGCTGTTGCAGGCGCCCGTCCCGATGGGCTGGGCGGCGGCCGCGCAATGGGGGTTGATGCAGGCGCGCGGCGACGCGCTGGCGCTGTGGGCGCCGACTGTGCGCTGTGCGCCCGAGCGCCTGCAGGTGCAGTCCGCGTTCCTGCGCGCGTCGCCGGAGATCGGCGCGGTCGGTGCCTGGTACACCCGCGATGGCGAAGCGGAGCCGCCGCCGATGCAGCGTCTGCCGGAGATGCACGACCAGATCCTGGCCGCGCTGTTGGCGCATCTGCCGCACGAACAACCGCTGTTGATGGGCGGCCTGATGCTGTCGTTGCCGCGCATCCAGCAACGCGGGCTGGGCTTCGATGCCACGCTCGGCCGGTTCGCATGGCTCGGCCTGCTGCTGGAACTGGTGCGCGGCGGTGCGCGGCTGGCCAATCTCGGCATCAGTCTCAGCCAACTGACGACCCGCCACGCTGCGGGACTCGTGGAAACCGATGTGACGGCGTTGACCCGTGTGCGAGAGCGTCTGCTGCCCCAGGTCTTCCCCGACGTGCCGTCCGCCGAGACGCAGCGGCTGGCCCGGCTCTACGGCCAGCAATGGGCGCCCGATGCCGACGATGCCACGGCGCTGCTGCGCGACATGGCGGGCGCCTGCGCGCAGCAGGGCGACGTCCACGCGACCACCGTGCTGCGCGGCGAGAGCCTGCGCGTGCTGGCGGTGTATGCGGAGAACGGGCGACTGGCGCCAGGCTACCTCGACACGC
This sequence comes from Variovorax sp. GW460-12-1-14-LB1, assembly GCF_059423605.1. Lineage (NCBI taxonomy): Bacteria > Pseudomonadati > Pseudomonadota > Betaproteobacteria > Burkholderiales > Comamonadaceae > Variovorax > Variovorax sp. GW460-12-1-14-LB1. Next base: position 8,319 of record NZ_JBWKYF010000038.1, on the reverse strand, counting down.
TGATGCGCGAGCCCTTGCTGCGCGATTTCCTGGCGCCGCTGGGCGAGCGCCTGCGTGCATTCGTGCCGTGAACCATGGCCCTTGCGCCGGGCAGTGTGCGTAAACGCACTTTCCCTGCCGTCACTCTGTTGCACAGTCCCGGGTTGGCCCCGAATCCACACCCCCTGACACGATGACCTCCACCCCGATGACCCGCCTGCTCAGCCGCCGCGGCTTTCTCATGGGCTCGGCGCTGGGCGCCACCGCCGCGCTGGCGTCGATGACCGAGATCGCGCACGCGGCTGGCGCAGCACCGGCGCGCCGCATGCCCGTCATCTTCATCGGCCACGGGTCGCCGATGAACGCGCTGGCGGACAACGCCTTCACGCGCCGCCTCGCCGCCTGGGGCCGCGAGCTGCCGCGCCCCACGGCGATCCTCAGCGTGTCGGCGCACTGGCTCAGCCAGGGCGCGACCGGGGTCACGGTGCAGACGCGGCCCAAGACGATCCACGACTTCGGCGGCTTTCCGCAGGCGCTGTTCGACATCGAGTACCCGGCACCGGGCCATCCTGCACTGGCACGCGAGGCGATCGGCGCCGTCAAACAGGCGCCGGTGATCGCGACTGAGCAGTGGGGACTGGACCACGGCACCTGGACCGTGCTGAAGCACCTGTGCCCGAAGGCCGACGTGCCGGTCTTCCAGCTCAGCATCGACTACGACAAGCCGGCGGCGTTCCACCATGCGGTGGGGCGCGACCTGGCGGCCTTGCGCGACCAGGGCGTGCTCGTGATGGGCAGCGGCAACGTGGTGCATAACCTGCGCGCCACCGACCGCGGCACGCCCGACGGGCTCAAGGCGAGCCGCCCGTGGGCGCAGTCGTTCGACGAGGCGGTGAAGGCCGCGCTGGCCGGCCGGGACGACCGCGCGCTGATCGGCTACGAGAAGCTCGAGGGGGCGTCGACCGCCGTGGCCACGCCGGACCACTACTTTCCCTTCCTGTACGCCCTGGGCGCTGCGGCGCCGGGCGAGCGTGCGAAGACGGTCTACGAAGGCTTCCAGTCGGGCACGCTCAGCATGCGCTGCCTTCAGTTCGGCTGAACGAAGGCCGCGCAGCCTTGCTGCGTTACTGCTCCTCACCCCAGGCGAAGCCGTCGCGCGCGATCATGGCGCTCGACGCGCTGGGGCCCCAGGTGCCGGCCGCATAGGGGCGCGGGCCGCCGTCGGATTCCCACGAATCGATGAGCGGCTCGACCCAGCGCCAGGCTTCTTCCTGCTCGTCGCTGCGCACGAACAGGTTGAGGCGCCCGTCGATCACGTCCAGCAGCAGGCGCTCGTAGGCACCCACGCGCTCGGCGCCGAAGCGCTTGTCGAAGTCCAGGTCGAGCTGCACCGGCGCCAGTTGCGCGGCGCTGGCGTGGCCGTTGCCGCCGCGCTGGCGGTTGTCCTGCGCCTGCGCGAGCATGTGCAGTTCCAGGCCGTCTTTCGGTTGCAGGTTGATCACCAGCTTGTTCACGTTGCCTGCGGGTGCGCGGTAGATGGCGTGCGGCGTGGGGCGGAAGTTGACCTCGATGCGCGCGTCGCGCGAGGCCAGCCGCTTGCCGGTGCGGATGTAGAAGGGCACGCCGGCCCAGCGCCAGTTGGCGATCTCGGTGCGCAGCGCCACGAAGGTCTCGGTGCGGCTGTCGGGGTTCACGCCCGGCTCGTCGCGGTAGCCTTGCACCCGCTCGCCGTAGGCCGTGCCGGCCGTGTACTGGCCGCGCACCGCGTGCAGGCCCAGGCTCTCGGGCGTCCAGGGCTTGAGGGCGCGCAGCACCTTGAGCTTCTCGTCGCGGATGGCGTCGGCGTGCGCGTTGATGGGCGGCTCCATGGCCACGGCGCACAGCAGCTGCAGCGCGTGGTTCTGCACCATGTCGCGCAGCGCGCCGGTCTGGTCGTAGAAGGCGCCGCGCTTTTCCACGCCCAGGTCCTCGGCCATGGTGATCTGGATGTTGGCGATGTGCTCGCGGCGCCAGATGGGCTCGAAGAGGGCATTGCCGAAGCGCATCGCGAACAGGTTCTGCACCGAGGGCTTGCCCAGGTAGTGGTCGATGCGAAAGACCTGCTTCTCCTCGAGCACCTTGCCCACCGCGGCGTTGATCGCGCGGTTGGAGGCCAGGTCGTGGCCCAGCGGCTTTTCGAGCACGACGCGGGTGCGCGGGCCGTTGAGCCCGGCGGCGGCGATCTGCTCGACCACCTGCGTGAAGAGCGCGGGCGCCGTGGCCACGTACATCACGACCGTCTTGGCGTCGCGCTGCTTGAGCAGGTCGGCCAGGCTGGCGTAGTCGGCGGGCTTGGACAGGTCCATGCGCAGGTAGTGCAGCATGGAGGCGAACTTCTTGAACTCCTCGGGGGAGGGGCGCTTGGCGCCTTCGACGGCGCTGAAGCGCGACTGGATCAGCTCGCGGTACTGGTCGTCCGACAGGTCGTCGCGCGCCACGCCGACGATGCGCCCGTCCTGCGGCAGGCTGCCGTGCCTGAAGGCCTGGAACAGCGCGGGCATCAGCTTGCGCCACGCAAGGTCGCCAGTACCGCCGAACAGAACGAGATCGAAGCTCATGAGAAAACTTTCCTTTGTCTGAATGCCGAGCAGGCAACGTGCCAGTCGCGATGGTACTTGTACCGATTCGGCACACCTGTACTAAAGCTACGCTGTCCCATGGCCGCGAGGCCTTTTTTTATTGCCGAGGCAGGGGAATACCAATGAAGAAGCTTTTCACGGCAGCCGCGCTGCTGGGTCTGTCGGCCGCCGCGTCGGCGCAGACCGTCAACGTCATCTGCTCGGTGCAGGCCGAGTGGTGCAACGTGATCTCCACCGTCTACGCCCGCACCACGGGCGTGCGCATCAACATGGCGCTCAAGGGCTCGGGCGAGGCGCTGGCCCAGCTCATCGCCGAGAAGGACAACCCCAAGACCGACGTCTGGTTCGGCGGCACGGGCGACCCGCACCTGCAGGCGGCCGAGCAGGGGCTCACGCTCGAGTACAAGTCGCCCACGCTCACGCAGCTGCATCCCTGGGCCCAGCAGCAGGCCAAGCAGTCGGGCTACAAGACCGTGGGCATCTACTCGGGCCCGCTGGGCTTCGGCTACAACCCCGAGTTGCTGGCCAAGAAGAAGCTGCCCGTGCCCAAGACCTGGGCCGACCTGCTCAAGCCCGAGTACAAGGGCGACATCCAGGTGGCCAACCCCGCATCGAGCGGCACGGCCTACACCATGATCGCCACGCTGGTGCAGCTCATGGGCGAGGACAAGGCCTTCGACTACCTCAAGGCGCTGCACAAGAACGTCGGCCAGTACACCCGCTCGGGCACCGGCCCGATCAAGGCGGTGGCGCGCGGCGAAACCGCGATCTCCATCAGCTTTGTGCACGACGGCCCGGGCGAGAAGATGCAGGGCTTCCCGGTCGAAACCATCACGCCCAGCGACGGCACCGGCGCCGAGATCGGCTCCATGAGCGTCATCAAGGGCGCGCGCAACCTCGACGCCGCCAAGAAGTTCTACGAATGGGCGCTCACGCCCGCCGCGCAGGAACTGGGCGCCGCCAACAAGCAGTTCCAGCTGCCCAGCAACGCGAGCGCCAAGCTCGACCCGCGCATTCCTGACTTCAAGAAGATCAAGTTCATCAACTACGACTACGCCAAGTACGGCGCCAGCGCCGAGCGCCGCCGCCTGATCGCGCGCTGGGAAAAAGACGTCAACTCGCTGCCGCGCTAAGTGCAGGCGCGTTCCAACGAAGGCGCGCCGGCCAACCCGGCGTCCCTGGCCGCCGCCCGGCGCGCGCGGCGATGGATCTGGGCCTGGGTCGCGCTGGGCCTGGCGGCTTATCTCGTGCTGCCCTGGTATGCGATCCAGGATGCGACCTGGTACGAAGCCGTTCCGCAGGTCTTCGGGCAGGCGGAAGGCGCCAACGGCCTGATGCAGGCGGCCACGCAGGGCCGCAGCTGGCTCTTCATCGGGCTGGCCGGGTTGCTGCTGTGCGCCGTCGGTGCGGCCCTGCCGGCCGGCAAGGCGCAGGGGCGCTGGCTGCTGGTGGGTGGCGCGATCGGCGCCATCGGCCTGGCCGTGGCGGGCTTCACCATCGGCGCGCGCGGCTGGAGCGTCGCGGCGCTCAACACCCAGTTCGGCGAACTGGCCGTCAACCAGTTCGGCATCGGCGCGGGCGGCTTCGTGGCGCTCACGGCGCTGGTGCTGCTGGCGGCCTTCGGCATGGCGCGGCTCGGCCTGTTCAAGGGCGACCTGTTCGTGTCTGCCTCGGTGGTCGGCTGCGGCGTGCTGATGGCGCTGTTCATCGCCTACCCGGTGAGCCGTGCACTGTCGGGCGCCTTCTTCAACGAAGACGGGCAGTGGTCGATCGCGGCCTTCGCGGCGCGCGTGTTCACCGAGCGCATCTGGGGCCTGGGTTGCCTGGCGGGTGGCGTGCGCTGCGGCGTGGCCTGGAACACGCTGGTGCTGGCGCTGCTCACCGCGGCCGGCACCACCTTCCTGGGCACGCTGATGGCGCTGATGGCCGAGCGCGGCAGCCAGCGCGGGCAGGGCGCACTGCGGGTGCTGGCGCTGCTGCCGATCATCACGCCGCCGTTCGTGGTCGGCCTGGGCCTCATCTTGCTGTTCGGCCGCGCGGGCATCGTCAACCAGGTGCTCGAAAACGTGTTCGGCATCGAGCCCACGCGCTGGTTCTACGGCATGCCGGGCGTGCTGGTGGCGCAGCTGTTCGCCTTCACGCCCATCGCCTTCATGATCATGCGCGGCGTGGTGCAGGGCATCGCGCCCAGCCTGGAAGAAGCCGCGCAGATGCTGCGCGCCGACCGCCGCCGCGCCTTCTTCACCGTGACGCTGCCGCTGCTCAAGCCCGGGCTGGCCAACGCCTTCCTGGTCGGCTTCATCGAGAGCATTGCCGACTTCGGCAACCCGGTGGTGGTGGGCGGCCAGTTCTCGGTGCTGTCGACCGACATCTTCTTCGCCATCGTCGGCGCGCAGTACGACCAGGGCCGTGCCGCGTCGCTGGCCTGGGTGCTCACGCTGTTCGCGCTCGGCGTGTTCGCGCTGCAGCGCGGCCTCTTGGGCAAGCAGAACTACACGACCGTGAGCGGCAAGGGCGATGCCGGCATCGCGATGGCGCTGCCCGACGGCGTGCGCCGCACCATCCAGTGCATCGCGCTGCCGTGGATCGCCTTCACCGCCGTGGTCTACCTGTTCGCCTTCGCGGGCGGCTTCGTGCAGACCTGGGGGCGCGACTACAGCTTCACGCTCAACCACTTCAAGAGCGCCTTCGCGCTGGAGTGGGGCCAGTTCGGGCTGGTGTGGGCCGGCACGGCGTGGAACTCGCTGATCACCACGCTGAAACTGGCCGGCATCTCGGCGCCGATCACCGCGGCGCTGGGCCTGCTCATTGCCTGGCTGCTGGCGCGCAACGAGTTCAAGGGGCAGGGCGCCTTCGAGTTCGGCGCGCTGTTGGCCTTTGCGATCCCGGGCACGGTGCTGGGCGTGAGCTACATCCTGGCCTTCAACGTGCCGCCGTTCGAGCTCACGGGCACGGGGCTCATCATCGTGCTGTGCTTCATGTTCCGCAATCTGCCGGTGGGCGTGCGGGCCGGCACGGCGGCCTTCAAGCAACTCGACCGCTCGCTCGACGAGGCCTCGCTGATGCTGCGCGCATCCACGTCGCAGACGCTGTTCAAGGTGGTGCTGCCGCTGCTCAAGCCGGCGCTGGTGGCCGCGCTGGTCTACAGCTTCGTGCGCGCCATGACGACGGTGAGCGCGGTGATCTTCCTGGTCACGGCCGAGAACGAACTGGCCACCACCTACATCATCGGCCGCGTCGGCAACGGCGACTACGGCATCGCGCTCGCCTACTGCACGGTGCTCATGGTGCTGATGTCGCTGGCCATTGCGCTGGTGCAGTTCGTGGTCGGAGAGCGCAAGCTGGGAAGACGCGGGGCCACGCCCAACCACCAAGGGCATCACAAAATGGAAAGCCTCTCCGCATGAACGGTATCGAATTCCGCAACGTCACCAAGCGCTACGGCACGGACAAGAACGGCCCGATGGCCGTCAAGGGCATCAGCTTCGAGGTGCCCGTGGGCACGCTCACCACCATCCTCGGCCCCTCGGGCTGCGGCAAGACGACCACGCTGCGCATGATCGCGGGGCTCGAATCGCCCACCTCGGGCTCGATCTTCATGGGCGGGCGCGACGTCACCACGCTCGGGCCGGGCGAGCGCAACGTGAGCATGATGTTCCAGAGCTACGCGCTGTTCCCGCACATGAACGTGATCGAGAACGTGGGCTACGGCCTGCGCATGAGCGGCGTGAAGAAGGACGAAGCCACGGCGCGGGCGCGCGAGGCGCTCCGGGGCGTGGGCCTGGTCGGCTTCGACGAGCGCCTGCCCAGCGAGCTGTCGGGCGGCCAGCAGCAGCGCGTGGCCCTGGCGCGCGCGCTGGTGCTCGAACCGGCGGTGCTGCTGTTCGACGAGCCGCTGTCCAACCTCGACGCCCGCCTGCGGCGCGAGATGCGCGAGGAAATCCGGTCGCTGCAGCAGCGCTTGAAGCTCACGGTGGCCTACGTGACGCACGACCAGAGCGAGGCGCTGGCCGTGAGCGACCAGATCATCGTGATGGACCACGGCGTGATCGCCCAGCGCGGCACGCCCGAGCAGCTGTACGGCCGGCCCGAGAGCGAGTTCGTCGCCGGCTTCATGGGCGAGGCGATGGTGTTCCCGGCCGTGGCGCAGGCCGACGGCAGCGTCACGCTCGGCCCGCTGCGCCTGCAGCCGCGCTACGCAGTGGCGCCCGGCACGGTGAAGGTGGCGGTGCGGCCCGAGGCCTGGGACATCGGCGCGCTCGACGGCCTGCCGGCCACGCTGCGCAAGTCGGCGTACCTGGGCAGCTTCTACGAATACGGCTTCGACACCCCGCTGGGGCCGGTCTTCGTGGTCTCGACCGATCTGTCGCGCCCGCTGGCGGCCGGCACGCAGACCACCCTGTCGCTCGGAACCCATGGCGTGAGCGTGGTGCCCGGCGCATGAAACAATGGCGCCATGAACGTGGTTTTCGATCTTGGCGCCGTGCTGTTCGCCTGGGAGCCGGCACGGCTGGTCCAGGCCCATCTCCCCTCTCACGCCCCCACTGACGCCGCCGCCGCGGCCTTGGGCCGGGCCCTTTTCCATCACGACGACTGGACCGGCTTCGACTGCGGCACCCGCACGCTGGACGATGCCATCGCCCGCATGTCGGCGCGGCTGGCGCTGCCCGCCGAGTCGCTGCACGCCATGCTCGACGGCCTGGGGGAGCGGCTGGCGCCGATCGACGTCACGGTCGCGATGCTCGAAGAGCTGCTCGCCCAGCGCGATGCCGGCGAGCCGCTGCGGCTGTACTACCTGTCGAACATGCCCGTGCCGTTCGCCCGCGCCCTCGAGCGCCGGCACGCCTTCATGCGGCGCTTCGACGGCGGCGTGTTCTCGGGCGACGTGAAGTTCCTCAAGCCCGAGCGCGAGATCTACGAGCTGCTGGCCATGCGCCACGGCCTCGACCCCGAGCAGACGGTGTTCATCGACGACTCGGCCGCCAACGTCGAAATGGCCCGCGCCTTCGGCTGGCACGCCATCCATTGCACCGCGCCCGACAAGCTGCCGGCGCAACTGCAGCGCTACCTGCCGGTGAGCACCACCTTGTCGGTGTCGAACCCCAGGCTGCGGGCGTAGTCCAGCTCGGCCTGCAGCGCCTCGTCCTCCAGGCGCGGCGCGCGCGACAGCACCCAAAGGTACTCACGGTCGGGCGTGCCGACCAGCGCCACCTGGTAGTCGCGGTCGAGCTTCAGGATCCAGTAGTCGCCCCACACCAGCGGCAGCCAGCCCATCCAGGCGGGGGCGAAACGCACCTGCAGCCGTCCTGCGCCGGGCTGGCCGGCCACGGGCACCACGCGCGCACTGCCGATGGCCTCGTCGAAGTTGCCGTCGTCGCGCACGCAGCGGTTGCGCACCTGCACGGTGCCGTCGGGCTGCGGCGTGTACTCGGCGCTCACCGGGCCGGCACACTGTTTCTGGAACCGGTTGGGCAGCCGCGCCTGTTCGTGCCAGACGCCGGCGTAGCGGTGCAGGTCGACCGGCGCCACCACCTGCAGCGGCGCGCGCATCAGCGGGGCGCCGTCGGCCGGACCGGCGGGCCGGGCACGGGCCGTGCGTGCGGCGCCCAGTGCGTACCAGGTGGCCACGCCGCCCACGACGAAGGCGGTGGCCATGGTGCCGATCGCGTGGCTGGTGCGGCGGTCGTCGAAGCCGCGACCGGCGGCGGTCGCGGGGCGTGGG